>JBMOHX010000096.1:0-11621 GCA_049317625.1 Phycisphaerales bacterium | reverse complement strand
GCCGCGGGCGGCGGCGGCGGACCGAACTCGGCAAACGGCCACAACGGGGACGCAGCCGTGCTCGTGGGGACTGGTATCGGTCGAACGGGCAGTTCCGGCGTTCCCGCGTTCGAAAGCCGCTCCGACACCGGCTTACGCGGCTACGGAGGCGAGCCCAACTTTGCGGGCGAGCCCGGTTACGTCATCATCGAGTGGTGAAGCAATCAGGAACGGCAGGCCGAGAAGCAACCCGGTCAAGCGAGCATCCAGTTTGGATTCGACGAAGTGTGGCACGGGGCCATTGACCCGTGCCACTTCTCGTTCATTCTCGTAGCATTCAGTTGCCATGGCCGATCGCGACCATCGGCATGGCCAGTCCAAGTCCACGCCCAACGGTTCGATGAAGTCGAATGTCCCAGGGCTTGCGGTCGCCAGCGGCCCCGGCCCCTCGTAGCGAACCGCGCACGAAAAGCCCGGCAAAACCGGGCTTCGTGCGATCGTCGGTTGTCAGAAACCCTCACTCCACCGGCTCGAGCTCCCGCTCCCGGTGCTGCATCTGGGCCTTCAGCCGCAGCAGGATCGAGGAGTGCATCTGGCTCACGCGGCTCTCGGAGAGGTCCAGAGTCGAACCGATCTCCTTCATCGTCATGCCCTCGTAGTAGTAGAGCACCACGATCAGGCGTTCGGCGCGGGAGAGGCCCTTCGTGAGGAGGTCCTTGAGGTCGCGACGCTGCACGTCGATGATCGGGTTGCTCTGCGACTCGTCGCGGATGACGTCGATCTCGCGGACGTCGCGATTGCCGTCTGACGGGAAGCAGCGCTGCGTGAGGCTGCGGGTCGAGACCGCGTCTCCGTCGCGTTTGAGCTTCTCGAAATCGTCGCCTTCGACGTTCAGGATCCCCGAGATCTCGTCGTCGGTCGCGGGGCGGCCGGTGCGCTTGAGAATCTCCTGGCGGGCCTGCTCGATCTTGGTGGTGCGCGAGCGGACCAGCCGCGGCACCCAGTCCATCGAGCGGAGTTCATCGAGGATCGCGCCCCGGATGCGGGTCGCGCAGTAGGTTTCAAACTTCACTTTGCGTTCGAGGTCGAAGGCGTCGATCGCGTCCTTGAGGCCGAAGACGCCCGCGGACATGAGGTCTTCGAGGTCGACCTCGTCGGGCAGGCGGGTGTAGATGCGTTCGGCGTTGTAACGCACCAGGTGGAGGAACTTCTCCATGAGATAGTTCCGGAGCTCCTCGGTGCGGGTCCGCTGATACTCGGTCCACACGTCGTTGATGGGGACTTGGTCCCAGCGGCTCGTCCGCTTGGACGACTCGGCGTGCCGAGCACCAAACCGGGCGTTCGCACGAAGTCCACCACGCATCGTCTTCATTGAGGCCATCGGTCGACTCCTTGACCATCTCGGGCGTGCCCACCAAGCTCCCGCACGCCGCTTCAGCTGAAAACTGTCTGACGCTCTTCCTTGAGCATTGACCGCAGCAGTATACAGGGATAACCCCACCCCGCGTCAACACCCCACACAAAACTACGAACTTCTTCCCCCCGGGAACGAGGCGTCGTTGGACGACGGTTGAGAACCGGTGGATAAGTCAGGGATCGGATTCGCCGCGCGGAAGTCATCAAGATGCGCCTTCACCGTGCGAGACGCGACGGCTCCCACCGCTTGACCCACCAGGTTGCAGACGATCATGCACAGGATCGCGCGGAGCAGAACGCTCGACGCGGGGTTGCCCGCGCCCAAGCCAGCGACGACCGCGACCGAAAACCCGGTCAGCGAGAAGGCCGTTGCGATCACCTTCGACGTCGTTTCCACTCTCTATGAAACTCCCGCGGAGGACCGCCCGCACGCACGCCGCCCCCCGACGCGGCTGTATCGGCAAGTCAAAGCGCACCATGAGCCCGAACCGACGATTTTCGCGCGCCGATGACGAACCATGTCATCAAAACGTGTTATCGGACACTGAGCGGCCGCCACACCCGGGCCCAGAAGCCCTCCGGACGGGTGATGGGGAGCGTGGCCTGCAGCCCCAATCGCTCCCTCAAACCGCGTGCCAGCCGTCGCACGTCCTCGCTCGCACCCGCCCGCGGGCACGCCAAGAGGAACGGCGACCGCGCTCGAACTGAGCGTGGCACCGCCTCGTCGCGCCGCACCGATCCGAGATACTCCGGTCGCATGTTCAAAAAGCGTTCAGCAACCCCGGCGATCCGCGCGTGCGTCGCTTCCGCCTCGCCCACGCTCGCCGACTGATTGACCACAAGCCCGATCCGCGCGCCGTGGCGCTGGAGCGGGATCGCGGCTTTCACCATGGCATACGCGTCGGTGATCGCGGTCGGTTCGGGCGTCGACACGACCAACGCGAGATTCGCCGCCGCGACGAAGGCGAGCACCGAAGCGCCGATCCCCGCGCCCGTGTCCACCAGCACCACGTCGCTGTCCGACTCGATGTCGACCAACTGTCTCACGAGAAAGTCCCGCTGCGGTGCCGCGAGCTCCGCGATCCGCGGCAGCCCCACCGCTCCGGGGATAAGCCGCACCCCCGCCGGTGCCGCGACCGCCAACTGGCGCAGCGTGCGCCGGTCGCCCGACGGCCCGTCGAGCACGCTGTCGAGGCGTGTGGTCGGGGTGAGGCCGCAGAGGACGTCCGCGTTGGCGAGTCCAAGGTCCGCGTCGAGCAGGGTCACCCGGCACCCCAACTGAGAGAGCGCGATCGCCAGATTCACCGAGAGGTTCGTCTTGCCTACGCCGCCCTTGCCCGAGGTAATCGTGACCACCGGGCACCGCGGCGTCGCGGGCTGTTCCGGAGCGGCCGTCGCCTCCGCGGTGTCGCGCCACTGACGGACCAGTTCGCGCAGCCGCGAGGCCTGGTCCGGCGACGAGGGTGCTCCGCCGGTGAATGGCGAGACCGCGGGGGTTGGTGCCGCGGTGCTTGTCATGAAGGAAGCACCCCATCGAGCACGAGAGAGGCGAGCCGACGGGCATCGGCGGTCTCGAAATCGTCGGGCACCTCTTGCCCGGTCGTGACGTGGCTGATCGGCAAGCCCGCCGCGCGCGCGATGGAGACGAGCGCGCCGTAGCCGACGGCCTCGTCGAGCTTCGTGATGATCATCCGATCGGGCGAGACGGCCCGGAACCGTTCGATTGTCGTCAGGGTCACGGCCTCCGCGATCGCGGCGGAGACCACGAGGTGCGTCTCGTGCGGGGCCGCCGCTTCCACCACGCGCCGGAGTTCTTCGATCCGGGCCGTGTCGTTCGGGGACCGGCCGGCGGTATCGATGAGGAGCACGTCGTACCCCGCGAAGCTCCGAGCAGCCTCGGCGAGTTCCTCGGGAGTCATCGCAACCTTCACCGGGAGGCCGATGATGTTCGCGTACGTACGGAGCTGATCGACCGCCGCGATGCGGTACGTGTCCGCGGTGATCATCGCCACGCGCCGATTCATGCGGAGCTTGTACGTCGCGGCGAGCTTGGCGATCGTGGTCGTCTTTCCGACGCCTGTGGGGCCTACAAACGCGATCGTGAGCGGACGTCCATCCGCTTGCACATTGAGTTTCGCGGCACCGCCCACGACCGGGAGCATCCCGCTCAGCGCCCGGAGTGTGACCTCGCGGAGCGCCGCGGGATCCGGCGCTGGGCTGCGGAGTTCTTCACGAACGCGGGAGATGCAGAACTCCGCGAGTTCGACGGGCATCCCGGACCGCTGCAACTGAAGCAGAAGATCCATGAGCGGTTCGGGAAGTCCACCACGCGACAGGACCGCGCCCGTCGACTCGGTCGGGCGGCTGGAGCGGAGCACCTGGCCTACCAGCGCCTTGATCGACGCGAGCTCGGCACGCAGGTCGTCCGCGGCCTCGCTGTGGGCGGGCGCGAAGGGCGCGTGAGTCGCGGGAACGCGCTGCGCCATCGGCCGAGGCTCGACTGGGGCAGCTTCGCGCGGCCGAACGGGCGCGGGCGGGCGCTGTGGGGAGTACACGGGGCTTTGCGCGTGGGGCGAGGGGCGAGACTCGGGCGGGTGCTGCGCCGAACCGGGGCGCAGCCGCGGGCCGACGGCGTCGGCGCCGTCCGAGGCTGTGATCTCGACCATCTGACGCCCGCCGACCCCCAGCACGCCACCGACCTTGAACGTACGAGCGTGGAGGATCACGGCGTCTTTTCCGAGGGCTTTCTTGACCTCGACCAGCGCCTCCGCCATCGTGGGCGCGCGGTAGGTCTTGAGGTTCGGGGTTGCCATCCTGGCTCCTTCGACCCCGTCTCCGACGGGGCACACAGCAGCAGACGTCGGACCAAGCCCGACTCGAGTCGGAGATCATAACGCAACCGCGAGCCTCCCGCTAGGCCGCGGTGCTCGCCGGTTCTCTTCGAACTGATTCGGTCCTCGGCGGAGCGACGAGTTCGAGCGATTCGACCTCGATACCGGTAGTAATCTCGTTGTACCCGAGCACCGCGACCGTCGGCAGGTGCGGGTCGAGGATCTGCTTGACCACCGCCCGGACCTGGGGCGACGCGATGACGACCGGGTGGTGGCCGCGGTCGGTCACGTGCCGAAGGGAGGCAAGGATTTGCTCGGAGACCTTCGCCGCGACGCGGGCGGGCATGTTGACGGTGGTGCCCGCGGGCCCCCGATCGATGTACGCGGAGATGACCTCCTCGAGCGCGGGGTCGAGCGTGACGCAGACCAGCTTGAGCCCGCTTTCGGACGGCGCGACGTACTGGTTGCAGATCGTCCGACGCAGCGCGTTCCGCACGTACTCGGTGAGCACCTCGAGGTCTTTCGACTTGGGGCCCCACTCCGCGAGCGTTTCGAGGATCGACTCGAGATCCCGGACCGGCACGCGTTCGCGCAACAGGTTCTGGAGGATCTTCTGCAGTTCGATGGGCTTGACGATCGGGCCGAGGGTCTCTTCCACGATCTTGGGTGACTTCTGCTTGAGCTGCTCGGTGAGGTTGTTCACCTCGTCGCGCGTCAGCAACTCGTCGGCGTGGCGGCGGACCAGCTCCGTCAGGTGCGTCGCGAGCACGCTGCTCGGATCCACGACCGTGTAGTTCAGCGTCTCCGCGCGCGTCTTGAGCGCCGGATCGATCCACCATGCCGCGAGGCCGAAGGCGGGCTCTCTGGTCGGCTCGCCGTCGACAGGGCCCGAGGCAATCCCGGAGTCCATCGCGAGCATCATCCCCGGCCGCGTCTGGCCGGTGGCGATCGGGTTGCCCCGGATCTTGATCCGGTACTCGTCGCTGCCGAGCTGCAAGTTGTCGCGGATGCGCACGGGGGGCATCACGAGCCCGATCTCCGCCGCGAGCTGCCGGCGCACCGCGGTGATGCGATCGAGCAGATCACCGCCCTGGGAAGTATCGACGAGGCTCACGAGGCCATAGCCCACTTCCAGCTCGAGCGTGTCGACCTTCAGGAGAGACTCGACAGCGGGCGGCTCGGGGCCCTTGGCCACCGGCACCTGCGCGTTCGCGGCCTCTTCGATGTCCTTGCGCGACCGCGACATCGCCCACGAGAGCGTCCCGAGCGCCGCCGCGGTTGTGAGCAGCGGGATCGAAGGCAGCGGGGTCAGCGACAGGAGCACCAAGAACACGGCCGTGATGGCCAGCGCCTTGGGCTGGCTCGAGACCTGATCGGCCAGCTCGGTGCCGAGCTGTTCTTTGGTTCCCGAGCGGGTGACGATGAGGGCCGAGGCGATCGAGATCACGAACGAGGGGATCTGGCTCGCGAGGCCGTCGCCGATGGTGAGCTTGGTGAACACCTCCGCCGTCGGGCCGATCTCCCAGCCGCGGTCGATCATGCCGACGGCGAAACCGCCGAGGACGTTGATGATGGTGATGATGATGCCGGCCACGGCGTCGCCGCGCACGAACTTGCTGGCGCCGTCCATGGCGCCGAAGAAGTCGGCCTCCTGCGCGATGCGTTCACGCCGCCGCCTGGCTTCCTTCTCGTCGATGATGCCGGCGTTGAGGTCGGAGTCGATCGCCATCTGCTTGCCGGGCATGGCGTCCAACGTGAACCTGGCGGCAACTTCGCTGATGCGGGTAGCGCCCTTGGTGATGACCACAAACTGCACGACGTTCAGGATGAGGAAGATGACGATGCCGACAAACAGCGAGCTCCCCGCGACGAAGTTGCCGAAGGCCATGATGACGTGGCCCGCCACCGACATCGCCTCCTCCGCGCTCGCGGCGTCCGCGGAGAGGATGAGGCGGGTCGACGCGACGTTCAGCACGAGCCTGAAGAGCGTGGTCGCCAGCAGCAGCGAAGGGAACACGCTGAAATCCAGCGGGTGATCCATGTAGATCGTCGTCATCAGGATGATGATCGCGAGGCTGATGTTCAGCGCGATGAGCACGTCCATCACGGCCGTCGGGAGCGGGACAAGCAGCACGGCCATCATCATGATGAAGCCGATGGGAACGATGTACCCCCGATGCTTGCGCAGCATCTGCATCCACTCGGGGAGGAGTCCCTTCTTCGGTTCTGGAGGGGGCTTGCTCATCAGGTGTCAGCGGTCACGCCGCCTGGGCCTCCAACCGGTACACGTACGCGAGAACCTCCGCGACCGCCTCGTAGAACTCTGGTGAGATCTCCTGCCCCACCTCGACGTTCGCGTACAGGGCGCGGGCGAGAGGCGGACGCTCGACAATCGGCACCCCGTGAGAGATCGCCACCTGCCGGATGCGCATCGCCATGTGGTCCGCTCCCTTCGCGGAGACGCGCGGGGCGTGCATCGTTTCCGGGTCGTACTCCACCGCCACCGAGTAGTGCGTCGGGTTCGTGAGCACCACCTTCGAACGGGGCACCGCGGAGTTGATCCGCTGCACCGCGAGATCGCGCATCATCCTCATCCGGCGGGCACGAACCTGCGGATCGCCGTCCATGCTGCGCCGCTCGTCCTTCACTTCTTCCTTGGTCATCTTCAGGTCTCGGGTGTGCTGCCAACGCTGGTAGATGTAGTCGATCAGCCCGATCGTGATCAGCAGCACCAGCAGCCGGGCGGCCAGCTCCCCCAGCATCGCCATGATCTCCCCGATGGACTGCGTCGCCGGGACCATCGGGAGTTGCACCACCCGCGGCGAGGTGGAGTTGATGTACGACCACGCCGTGTACAGCACGGCCGCCAGCTTTAGGAAGTTCACCCCGGACTTGGCGCCGCCCCGAACCCCCACCAGCCGCTTAAGCCCCGCCAGCGGGTTCAGCCTGTCCAGCCGGGGTGTGAGGGCGTGCGTCGACCAGTTGCCCCCGGTCTGCAGCATCTGCGCAAGGACTCCCGCCACAACCATGCCCCCGAGCACCGGTGCCGCCGCCCCCACGGTTTCGATCGCGATCCCTCGCAGTAGCGGCCCGACCGTGGACACTTCGATCGACTCGCGGCCCCCCTCGAGCGACTTGGTCAGCACATTCCCAAACGCGCGAACGACCCCGCCGCCGAGGGTGCTCAACAGGATGAGCGCCGCGGTCAGGTCCAGCGCGGACGAGAGGTCCTGGCTCTTGGCGATCTGCCCGCGCGACCTCGCCTCCTCCAGCTTCCTGGATGTGGGCTTCTCCGTTCTATCGCCGAGGTCCTCTGCCATGTTCACTCGCGTTCAGGATCGTGGGGCAAGCAGCCAGCCCACCGCGGCGTCGACCGAGTGGTGGATGTTCTCGGAAGATGCCGAGGATGACGCGTAGGCGGAGAAGAAGAGCATGAACAGACCGGCGACCGCCTTCGCCGCGAAGCCCACGGACATGATGTTGACCTGCGGCATGGTCTTCCCGACCGCGCCGAAGGTGATGCTCAGCAAAAGCACGATCGCGGTCACGGGGCTCGACACCCGAAGCGCCAGCTCCACCCCTGAGGAGACAAGGCCGACCACCGCCTCGCCCGGTGCCTCGCGCAGCACGAACGCTCCAATGGGCACGTTCCCGAAGGACGCCATGAGCGCCCCCACCGTGCGGTCGAGCCCGCCCGAGGCAAAGAACACCGCGAGCCCACCGAAATAGAGCAACTGCCCGATGACATCCGCGTCCTCGTCCGCCGCCGGGTTGTAGACGCGACCCATCGAAATCCCCATCTGGTGGCCGCACATCGCGCCCGAAGCCTCCAGCGCAAGCAGCGGGATCGCGACGAAAGTCCCGAGCACAAACCCCACCGCCGCCTCGGACACCACCAGCGGGATCACCGCGAAGAGGTCCTCGCCACCCACCACCCGCTGCGGTGCCGGCAGCGACGGGAACGTCGCCGCGGCGAGCATGAACGTCAGGAGCACCTTGTGCTTGGCGGGGAGCGAGGCGCTCGCGAGCATGGGCGTGGTGATGAAAACGCCCGCGAGACGGAACGCGACCAGGAGGAAGGGCACCGCCTTCTCCGATAGAAACTGCATGGCGTCCACGCCGGGGTTCATGATGATGGATCAGGAGAGCGTAAAGAGCTGAGCGGCGTACTCGACCACCCGCAGCACGAGCCACGGGATCAGCAGGATCGCGACGACGAGCATCGACGCGATCTTCGGGATCATGCTCACCGTCTGGTCCTGGATCGAGGTGATGCTCTGGAAGAGGCTGATGATCAGCCCGACCACCATGCCCGCGAGGACGATCGGTGCCGCGATTTTCATCGCGATCAGGATCGCCTCCCGCACCAGTTCGACAGCCGCGTCGTCGTAGTTCACACGGGACTCCAGCTAGACGAGGAATGGGAACGAGATCAACGACGGGTGCGCCACCGCGACGGTGGCGGGGATCACACTGTCCATCAGGCTGCCCACCACCAGCGCCCAGCCGTCGACCAGCACGAACAGCAGCAGCTTGAAGGGGAGACTGATCAGCACCGGCGGGAGCATCATCATGCCCATCGCGATCAGCATGGTGCTGATGACGATGTCGATGACCAGGAACGGCAGGTAGACCCGGAACCCCATGAGAAAGGCGGTCTTCAGCTCGCTCAGCATGAACGCCGGGACCAGGCTGATGAGGTCCACGTTGGCCCTCGTCAGCTTCGACGGGTCCGACACATCGATGCCCCGACGATCCATCACCATGTACAGGCTCGACCAGTTGCCCGTCGCCTCGATCTGGCTGAACATGAAGTCGCGGACCGGTTGCTTCGCCTTGTCCCACAGCTCGTCGTACGTCGTGATGATCCCGCTCCGGTAGGGCGCGATCGCTTCTTTGTTGATGCGGTCCAGCGTCGGGGCCATCACCAGCATGGTCATGAACATCGCCAGCGCGGTGATGACCTGCGGCGGCGGGATCGACTGCGCCCCCAGCGCCTGCTTCAAAAGCCCGAGCACGATGATGATCCGCGTAAAGCAGGTCGTCATCAGCATGATCGACGGCACCAGCGAGATCACCGTCAGCACCACCAGAATGTTGACCACAGTCGAGAGCCCGCTCCGGGCCGGCACGTCCTCGCCCGAGCGGGGCTTGTTCAACACTTCCCCCGCGCCCGCCAAGATCTCGAGCGGATTCACACCCTCGTCCGAGATGAGCGACGGGGAACGAGAGATCGCCCCCGCCTGCGCCGAACCCGGCGCGGGCGGGCCGTACACGTCCTGGCCCCTGGCTCCGACCGCGATCACCATCGCGATCAGCACACCGATGATCCGAACCACACGGCTCACGGCGCACCTCCCGCGATCTGCGCGAGCCGCTGGCGGAGCGCGGCAACGCCCGTCGGCTCGGACTCCTCGTTCAACATCGCCGAGGCACGCCGGTCGCTCTCGCGCAGCGTGCGCTCAAACGCCCCCGCCGTCCCCTCCTGCTCGCGCGTCTTCATCACCAGCGAAGCCACTTCTTCGGGGTCCGTCACCTCGCACAGCGTGGTCATCGCCGCCCCGCCTGCGCCCCGACCGCTCGACTGGCACAGCAGCAGAACGCGCTTGTCCATCTTCAGCAGAACCAGGGTCGATCCCCCGCCCACCGGGTAGCGCCCCAGCACCGCGAGGACTCCCGACGGCGCCCGCCCCCCGGCCCCGAGCGCACCCAGCAAACCTCCGCCTTTCGCCGCGGCGATCCGGAACGCGTACGCGCACACCCCAACCAGCCCGAGCACCGCGACCAGCGGGAGCACCATCCCCGAAACAACTCCTCGCTCTTTCGCGGCCGGAAGGACGGGGGCAGCAACGCGCGAATCGCGCGGCGGCCCGAGCGGTCGAGACTCCTGCGCCCATGCACTACCCGGACATGCCGCGGAGCAGGCGAGGACGCAAGCAAGGAAGATGGAGCGTGAGCGTTGCATGGCGGTCATCCTGACCGAGCGCGGCGCCTCCGGCGCCGGAAACGAGATCAACTCGCCGCGGCCTCCTGCGAGTGCTGGAGGATCTCGTTGATGCGCACGCAGAAGTTGTCGTTGAGCACGAGCACCTCCCCGCGCGCCACGTGGCGATCGTTCACATAGATATCAACCGGGTCGCCCGCGAGCTTGTCGAGCTCGACGACCGCACCCTCCGAGAGCTTGAGGACGTCCTCGACGAGCATGCGCGTGCGTCCAAGCTCGATCTTGACGTTGAGGTTCACGTCCGAGAGCAGCTCGATGGCCCGTGTCGCCTGCGGGTCGCTCGCGTACTCGAACTTGGGCATGGCGAAGGGAACCGCGTTGTCGGGTGGGGGAGTTGGGCCCGGCGAGGGCGTCGAGGCACCCGACGCGAGATCACCCAGGCTCGCGATGGCGTCACTCGCGGCGCGGAGCGCTTCGGCGGCAAGGTCGTTGGGATCAGATGAGCCCTGCGCGGGCGTGGCATCGTCGGCCATCCTGGCCTCCTTCGAGTGCTTCGGTCGAAGCGGAGCGATCGCCGCGCGGATCCTCCGCGAGCGTGTGTCAGGTATCGGCCTCGCCGCTGCCATGTGCCCAGAATTGGAGCGCAACCCCGGCCAACGTCCTAGAACTCGACGCAGATCCGGCGGGAGACGGGCACAACCTGCGCGTCAGTCCGCCGGGAAGCCCTTGCACTTGGGGACAACGACCCGCTCGAACCGCTCGTGGCCCTCGGCGTCTTTCCCCAGCGCGTGCGCGAGGTACGCGGAAACCTGACGCTTGACGGTCTCCAGACCGGGTTCCTTCAGGTTCGAGTGCTGGGCACGCCGGAAGATCATCGAGATCTCTTCCTTGATCTCCGCCTGACGAGTTTCGAGCTGCGCGGTGACGAACTCTTCGTTCTTCGCCTTCACCTTCAGGAACATCTCGACGTCCCACAGCCACACCCGGCCCGTCTGCAGATTCTGGAACTTCTCCTCGATCAGCGGGACCTCCACCGAGGCCTCGGTGTCGTGACCGCCGCCCTCGTCAAGGTGGACATCCGTCGCCTCCGCTGGCTTGGGACCCGTGGCACCAACCACAAAGTACACGACCGCCGCCTCGGCGATCATCAGCCCCGCGACGATGCCGATCGCCATCACCGGCGGCTTCTTGGCGGGAGGTGCGCTCGCGGCCTCCGCGTTCTCCGCGGGTGCCGGCTTGGCCTGCTTTTCTGGCTTGTCGGACATAGAACCTCCCGAACCCCGGCGTCGAGCAGCCGGTCTTCGGAAAGCATCGGATTCGCGGCCGCGACGGGGTCAGCGCTTCGGCCCGATTGGCCACACGCGGACACCGCGCCGCCGGTCTGCACGGCGCTTCCCGCGTTCTCGGACAGGTTCAGGCGGCCTTCTTGGTGCCCGAAGCGACAGGTCGCA
>JBMOHX010000095.1:0-11705 GCA_049317625.1 Phycisphaerales bacterium | reverse complement strand
AGCGGCCGAGGTTCGCGTCGGCGGGGTTGGCCTCGTCGCGGACGTTCGCGTACAGCCGGGTCCAGAAGTTCTGACTGTTGCTGGTGAACGCGAGGTCGAGCAGCCCGTCGCTGTTGAAGTCCACCCACTTCGCGTCGCCGCCGCTGGTCTCGGTGCGGCAGCCCTCGTTGACCGCGGTGAAGGTCATGGTGCCGGCGCCGACCTTGTTGTTGCGGTAGAGGAGCGAGTAGCCCGCGGCGGTGGTGAAGAAGAGGTCGAGGTCGCCGTCGTTGTCATAGTCGCCCAGAGCCGGGGTGACGGTTCCGGTGGCGGTGATGCCCCACGTCGCGGCGATGGCGGTAAACGAGGCGCCCGCGCCCTCGTTGCGCATGGCGATGATCGAACCCCCCTGATTGCCCGCGATGAGGTCGAGGTCGCCGTCGTTGTCGACATCGCCCCAGACCGAGCCGACGGGCGCGGCGTCGGAGAAGGTCGCGCCCGTGGCGAGAGACTGTCGTGTGTACGCCCCGGTGCCACCGGCGGAGAGCATGAGGATCCCGGTTCCGCCATGATGGAAGAGGTCGGGGTAGCCGTCGTTGTTCACGTCACCGCCGCTGAAGGCGTGCCCGTCCTCGGTGAAGAACGTGTCGAAGGGGCTGTCGGAGCCCGTCTGGCGGGCGTAGTCGACGAAGTAGCCGGTGGTGTCGGCCTGTCCGAGAAAGAACTCGTGGCTGCCGGTCCGGGTGTGCAGCAGGTCGCACCAGCCGTCGCCGTCCGCGTCCAGCACGGCCATCGCCTCGCGGGTGTAGGTGCTGGAGTTGACGGGGTTGGGCCAGGCGTTCCAGTAGAACGTAGAGCTGGAAAGGGGCGTGGTTTCGATCGCGGGCGCGGGGCCGCCCCGGCGGATGGTGGAGCGCTGTGATGCACCGGAGGTGACGACGTCGATGACGCCGTCGTTGTCGAGGTCGGCGAGCATCGCCTGATCGGTGGTGGAGCCGAATGCCGCGGAAGGGGCGAGCGAGCCCTCGGTGTTGAAGAAGACGGCGGAGTTGGAGGACATATTGTGGGCGACGGCGTCGGGGTAGCCATTCTTGTCGATGTCGGCCCAGAGCAGCGCGGGCTTCGAGGAGGAAACGCCCGCGCCGGAGGTGCGTGGCTGTGCGAAGAGGTTGTGGGAGCGAGCGGCCTCTTCGAACGTCTTCGCGTTGTTGATGATGGTGGTGCTGGTGGTGAGACCGACGATGACGTTGTCCACCGCCCAGGCCTCGTCGGACCAAGCTTGGAGCCCGGTGCCGTAGAAGTTGATGAACGTGACCGCGGTCTCCGCGGTGAAGTCGACGCGCACGCGCCGGAAGATACTCCCGAGTGTGGAGAAGCTGCCCCCGAAGTTGCCCGCGTTGCTGCGGCACTCTTCGGGGAATCCGGGCCAGCTCCAGTCTGTCAGGGCCGAGCCGTTCCCGTTCACGGTTTGGCACCTGAACGTGCCGCTGATCATGGGCTGGCCGTTCACGCTGATGCCGAACCGGTCGGGCCCGTTGCTTGTCGAACTCCCGTCCCAGCTCCCCATGAACACGACGTCGAGGAGCAGGGTGTAGTCCGCGTCGACGGTGGTGTTGACGCGGAGTTGAAGCGTTTTGCTGTTGTCCTGCGGCGTGATGACTTTCGTTGTGGTGGTGCCGCTGGTCGTGATCGTGAAGATGTTCGAGCTCGCCATGTTCGAGCCGAGCAGGCTCCACTCGGTGCCCGGAGTGGCGATGGTCTCGAAGGTCTGCGAATACGGGGTGTTGGATGAGGGACCGGCTTTCTCGTAAGCGCCGACGTCGTACGCGATACCAAGTGGGCGGGAGGCACCCGCGCGATCGGTGGAGTACCCCGAGAGTGTGACGCCGGCGTCGACCGCGGGTGAGCCGGTTTTCGGCACCCAGCTCGTCGCGCTGGTGTACACCGGATCGGCGGTGAACTCGGTGGAGTGCTTCGCGGTGCCGGTGACCTCCGCGGTGCAGTTCCAGAACATGTTGTTGGTGTGGGTGATGGAGCCGCTTGTTTGCACGAGGGCGTTCACGCAGTTGGAGAAGATCGCGTTCTGGACGGTGAGGTTGCCGGCGAGCGTTTCGATGGTCTTCGAAGCGGTCATCTGGTCGAGGGTGCAGTTGAGAACCTTCGTGGTCGCGTTGCTGCCGTTCTGCGTGATCGACCCGGCGTTCTTGTAGAGGAGTGAGTTCGCGATCGTCAGGTTCTGCGAGCGGCCGTTCACCGACGCCGTGACCTCCATCAGTTTCGCGTTCGGGTTGTTGTAGATCGTGCAGCGGCTCAGCGTAAGCTCGGAGTACCCCTTCACGGCCGCGATCGTTCCCGAGTTCGAGTAGAACTTGGAGTTCACGCACGAGAGGGTGCCGTTGCCGCCGGAGGCCGTGGTCGCCGTCGTATCGAACACCGTGCCCGTGGTCGTGGTGACGACGAGCGTATTGAAGGTCGCCGACCCGCCCAGCATCTGAACCGCCGTCGTGCACCCGGTGACGGTGCAGGTGTTGAAGACGACATTCGTCGCGCCCGCGCTGAGCCTGAAGGCGGTGCCGCTCGAACTCACGCGGACCTTCTCGAAGATGAAGTTGGCGTGCTGCACGTCGATCATCAGGGCACCGGCCTTGCGGAACTGCACCGTGCCCTTCGTGCCGGTGTAGGTTCCCAGGGTGTCGCCCACAACCGTGATCGGCGCGGACGCCGTGCCGCCGCGCACGGTCACGGGCTGATCCGTGTACGTGCCGCCGCCGAGGTAGATCGTGTCGCCCGCCTGGGCCACCGTCAGCGCCTTGGTGAGCGTCTTGAAGGGCGTCGTGGACGCAAGCCCGTTGTTGGTGTCGAGGCCGGTGGTCTTCACGTAGTAGACCGCCGCGCCGGCGTCCGCCCCCGCCAGCACGAGCACCGCCACCATCAGGATCTTCAGGAATCGTTGCATACACGCCTCCGCGCGGAACGGCGCGCTCGACTTCACTATCGGAAACCGCGGCGAGCCCGCGGAGGACGCCTCGCTGCGCGTACCACGCGGCCGAGCACATGTGCCGTGTGTAGGGTCTGTGCGACGCGCGCGGTCCGGGAACTCAGGACCGCAGAGACTCGGTGATCGAGACTTCCTGGAGCCGGACGCTGCTCACGTCCAGGTCCTCTTTGGCGCGATGCATCTGGTTGGGGTCCACGGAACGCCAGTCCGCACCCGCCCGCTCCACCAGCGTGCGGAGGTGCGCGACCTTGGATTCCAGTTCGACGCGGTACGCCGGGTCGAGCTTGGCGCCGTGCCGGTCGAGGCGCTCGGAGATCCACTTCAGGTCCAGCCGCGAGTTGGCGAGCAGGTCGGCGACGCGGTGGCGAACCATGTCCTCGCGGGCGTTGGCGACCGAGTCGCGTTCGATCCGCTCGACCTCATCTCCGGTGAGTCCGTGGTTGGGCACCACCTGCAACGAGGCCCGCTTTCCGGAGCGGCGTTCGTGCGCGCTGACGTTCAGCACACCGTTGGCGTCGACGGCAAAGCTCACTTCGAGCTGTGGGATGCCCGCCGGCATCGGCGGGATGCCGCGGAGGTGAAACTCGCCGAGCAGCCGGCAGTCCGCTGTCATCTCGCGTTCGCCCTGGTAGACGGCGAGCTTGATACTGGTCTGGCCGTCGACGCTGGTGGAGAACATCTCCTTGGCACGGGCGGGCACGGTGGAGTTGCGGACGATGAGCTTGGCGACCGCGCCGCCCACGGTCTCGACGCCGAGGGAGAGGGGGATCACGTCCAGGAGCAGCGCGCCGCGCTGAGTCCCCCCGAGCACCGCGCCCTGGACCGCCGCGCCCAGGGCGACGACCTCGTCGGGGTCGATCGCCGTGTAGGGTTCGAGGCCGAAATACTCCTCGACGCGCCGGCGCACAAGCGGGACGCGCGTGGACCCGCCGACCATGACGACGGTGTCGATCGCGGAGACCCCCGCCCGGGCCGATGCGTCGCGCCGGGCCGCTGCGCAGCTCGCGATGGTGCGGTCTACCAGCGGGCTGATGAGCGCCTCGAACTCGGCGCGGCTCACGGTCCGTTCGAAGGTGCCGCGGGGTCCCAGATCGATGCGCACCAGCGCGTGCTCGTGCTCGCTGAGGCGGACTTTGATCCCCTCGGCCATCGCCATGACAGACCTTCGCACCCCCGGGGGGAGCGGCGCTTCAGCGGGTGCCCCGAGGGCGGCGTTGAGTTCCCGCCGGATCAGGTCCGCGAGGAGAAAGTCGAAGTCGTCGCCGCCCAGGCGGGTGTCGCCGGAGGTGGCGAGCACCTCGAAGAACGAGCGGTCGCCGTCCGACGCTGCTGGGGTGAGTCGCAGCACCGAGACGTCGAACGTACCGCCGCCCAGGTCGTAGACCGCGACGACCCGGGCGCTCTCGCGGCTGCGTTCGTGGGCGCGATCGAGGCCGAGCCCGTAGGCGAGTGCCGCGGCGGTGGGTTCGGGGACGATGCGGACGACGTCGAGCCCGGCGAGTCTCCCGGCGACGCGGGTGGCCTGGCGCTGGGCGTCGTCGAAGTAGGCGGGCACGGTGACGACGGCCCTGGTGACCTCGAAGCCCAGGTGAGCGCTCGCGCGATCCTTGAGTTCGCGGAGGATCTGTGCGGAAACTTCTTCGGGTGTGACCTCGGCTTCCGAGCCGTCGTCGAACCGGAGGGCGACGCGTGAGGTTCCGCGCTCGCCCGCCCGCACCGCGTACGAGAGGTAGGGCAGGTCGGCGCGGGCGTCGTCCAATGAGCGGCCCATGAGCCGCTTGACGCTCAGCACCGTGCGCTCCGCGTGGTCGGGTGCCTCGCGTTTGACGGCGGCGCCCACGAGCGCGCGGAGCGTGCCGTCCGCGGCCCGCTCGTAGCGGACGGCGCTGGGCACGAGGGCCTCGCCTTCCTTGCCCCTGATGACCCTCGGGCCCGCGGCGTCGCACACCGCGACGAGGGAGTTGGTCGTGCCCAGGTCGATGCCGACGATCGTGCTCGATGGGTCCACGTTCAGCGGTCCCCGGAGAGCCAGGCCAGTTCGCGGACGAGGCCTTCGAGCCGCGTGATCGACTCCACTTGCTCGGCGGCGACCAGACTGGTGCGCGTCCCGTGGGCGGCGAGCGCGAGCGTGGCGGTTGCTTCGCGGCTGGAGACCCACTCGGGTCCGCGGACGACGCCCTCGGGAGGGGTCTTGGCGCTGAGGCCGGCTTGCTCGACCAGCTCCCAGAGGCGCTCGCGGTCTTGGGGATCGAGCTGGCGCACGATCGGCGGGAGCGGGGTGTTCTCTTGACGTTCCCCCACGACCGCCCGGAGCACGCCGTCTGGCTGGATGACATACCAGCCGGGGAGGCGGCCGGTGGCGGGTTTGTAGATGCAGAGGCTCAGCGCGAAGTCGGCCGGGGCCTCGCCCGCGGCCTGCGGCGCGGAGGCGCACCCGGCGAGCGAGAACACCGCCACCACACCCGCCCCGGTCGCCGTCAGAAGTCGTCGGATCATGAATCCATCGTAGTTCATTCGCCACATTCCATCACCGGGGCTTCTTCTTTCGCCCGGGGTTCGGTAGACTTCTGTCGTGATCTCACCGCTGACCATCGCGCAGGCGGCCGCCGTTCAAGCTGGCGGCCTGCGTGACTGGATCCCTTGGGGCGTGGCGGGCTTGTTCGGCGCGGTTGCGATCGCTGCGGCGCTGCGCAGGCCTCGGCCCGTACCGCCCCCCGTTGTCGTCCCCAGCAGGGCGCCCGCCACCGGGGAGGCGGTCGAAGACCTTTCGCTCAAGACCCTGATGCTCGAGAGTTCGGCGGGCAAGCTGGAGCAGTCGCTCGCGCAGGGGCTGGACGACGCGGGACGCATCATCTGGACGACTCAGGCGTGGTCCGACTTTGTGGAAGACAACCGGTTGGATGCGCGCTTGGCTCGCGTCGGGGAGAACTTTCTCGATATCGTCAAAGACCCCTCGAGCCCGTTGGGAGAGCCGGGATTGGCTGGGTGGCGCGCGCTCGGCGCGACGCTGGACGGCTCCGGCCATTCACTACGGTTCGAGTACACGTTGGTCTCCGAGGCGGTGCATGCGCCGATGATGCTCAGCGCGGTCCGATGCCCGGACGGTCCGCGCTGGGTCACGGTTGTGACGCACACGCCCGTGCAGGACCGGCTGCGGATCGGCTCGCTGCTGCGGGAGAGCGAGCGCCGGTACCGCCTTCTCTTCCGGTTCAGCCCGTTGCCGATGATGGTCGTTTCGCAAGAAGACGGCGCGATCCTCGCTGCAAACGTTGCCGCCGGCGAGCTGATGCTGATGGAGCCGGGAAGCTTGGAGGGGCGGCCGTTCGGCCGCTTCGCCGAAGCTTCGTTGAACGGGCAGGCGAGCCCGTTGATCCCGGGCGGGGCGCTGCCCGGCCGAGCGCAGCTGCGCCGGAGCGACGGCGCGATGGTGCAGGTCGAGCTGTTGTCGGCGGGCCTGGTGTTCGAGGGTTCGCCGGCGCAGTTGATTGTGTTGCGTGATCTGAGTGCGCAGTTGCTCGCGGAGCGGTCTGCCAAAATGCGGGAACGGATGCTCGCGGCGGTCGCGGGGGCGGGCGAACTGCTGGTGAAGGAGGCCGACTGGCTGCAGGGTGCGCGCTCGTCGCTGCCGCTGCTGTGTGGGGCGGCGCAGGCTTCGCGGGTGCTCGTCTACCGGATCTCCGGCGAGCCGGGCGTCTGCCCGGAAATGGTGTGCGGGTATCCGAAGACCGCGGACGAACGGGATGTGAGCGAAGCGGTTGCAAAGGCTGTGACCGAGGCCTCGCGGGCGCTGCTGCGGTCGGGCAAGGGCGTCGAGAGCGAGCGGCTACGCACCGGGGACAAGCAGCCGGGCGAGTTCATCTCGGCAGCGCCGGTCACGGCGGACGGCTCGGTGTGGGGGTTCGTCGCGCTGGTCCGCGAGGAGGGTTCAAGGGGGTTTGGCCCGCCGGAGCACGATGCCCTGCGGAGTTACGCGGGGACGCTCGGCGCCGCGGTCCGACGGACGCAGATCCAGGAGGCGCTGCGGCGCTCGGACGATCAGGCCCGGCACGCGCAGAAGCTCGAAGCGTTGGGCCAGCTCGCCGAGGGGATCTCGCACGACTTCAACAACCTGCTGACCGCGATCCAGGGGTACATCACGCTGGCGAAAGGCTCGCTCCCGCAGCATCACCCGGCCACGCACTCGCTCGAGCAGGTCGAAGCGGCCGCGATTCAGGCGGGAGGCGTGGCGAGTTCGCTGCTCACATTCGCGCGGAGAAACAAAGGCGATCGCAGGCTGGTTTCACAGTCGGCGATACTCGATCCGGCCCTGCGCCTGGTGCGGCGGACCCTGCCGGCCGGGATCTCCCTCGAGGTGTCCGCCCAGGAACAGCCCGAGTCGTGGCTTCTCTGCGACCCCGGGCAGATTCAGCAGGTCATGGTTGCGCTCGCGCTGAACGCGCGGGACGCGATGCCCGGTGGGGGCGTCGTCGGCGTGAAGACCGGGCTCACGCGGGACGCGGACGGCAAGGAGTGGCTGGAGATCGCGGTGCGTGACACGGGAGTGGGCATGTCCCCCGAGGTGCTCCGCCGGGCGTTCGAGCCGTTCTTCACGACAAAGCCGCGGTCGATGGCGACCGGGCTGGGTCTCTCGATCGCGCACAGCATCATCCATCAGCACGGGGGCTCGCTCGAGGCCGAGAGCCAGGAGTCGAAGGGCAGCACGTTCGTGATCCGGTTGCCGACCGCGCCTGTGCCCGAGGCGCGGGCGTTCACGGAAGTGAAACCTTCCCCTGTGCAGGTCGGTAACGCACTCGTGGTCGAGGATCATCAGTTGGTCGGGGCGCTGGTGTCGACAGCATTGGCGTCGATGGGGTATTCGCCGGTGCAGGTCTCGACAGCCGCGGAGGCCGATGCGGAGCTGGCGAACCCGCAGTCGGTGCTGGTGGTGGACATCCAGCTGCCGGACGCGAACGGGATCGAGTGGGTCAGGACGGTGCGTCGCCGGGGGTTTCGCACACCGGTCCTGTTCATGAGCGGGAAGTCGGAGATCGAGGTCGATGGCCCGGAACTCGGGCCCGCGGCCGTGCTGCGGAAGCCGTTTCAGATCGGGGAACTGAACCGGTTGCTGCGGGGGCTGGTCGACCCAACGTACTCGGAGGTGGATCTATGAATCGCATGGTGACCATCGTGATCGCGGACGACCACAAGATGCTGAGGCAGTGCGTCGGCGCGGTGCTCTCGCAGAATACCGGGATCCAGGTGCTGTCGGACGTCGGGACGACCGACGAGGCCATCGACGCGTGCATTCAGCTGAAGCCGGATGTGGCGGTGATGGACATCGACATCCCAGGGGTGGACTCGTTCGAGGCGGCACGGACGATCCGCGCTCGATCGCCGCGGACCCGCATCGTGTTCCTGAGCGCGTTCACGCTCGACCGCTACATCGAGTCCGCGCTGCGGGCCGGGGCGTTGGGCTACGTCGCCAAATCCGAGCCGATCGAGACGGTGGTGCGCGCGATCCACGCGGTCGCGGCTGGGCAGTGCTATTTCTCGCCCGAGGTTCACTCCCGGATTGTGATCGACGATCACGGCCCGGTGCTCTGCCCCGAAGCGGTGGCGACACGCGCGAGCACCCTCACGGGGCGGGAGACCGAGGTTCTGCGGTACCTCGCCCACGGGAAAAGCAAGAAAGAGATCGCCGGCCTCATGTGCCTCTCGGTGAAGACGGTCGAGAACCACGTCTCGAATATCATGATGAGGCTGGACATCCACGATCGTGTGGAGCTGACGCTCTTCGCGATCAGGGAAGGGATGGTCACCGTCTGAGCCGTCCACAAGCCGAACACGAGAGCCGCGGGTGGGTACAAAACCCTAGAAATCGGTAGTTTCGGCGCGAGAATGGGGTAACTCACCCATACCCCAGCCGGGCGGTCCGCCCCGATACTCCTCCTGCATGTGGGGTATTTCTTTGGGCCCGCCCCAGCTTGATTCGAGGAACTTCTGATGAACTCTCTAGCCTCACTAGACGGCGACAACGCATCGCTTGCGACGCAAGAAGCCTCGGGGACCAAGTCCCTCGGCCTCACGCTGATCGCGTCGAGGCCCGATTTGGCGAGGCTCGTGAGCCCGGCACAGCATCGGGTGCTGGAGTTCCTGCTGGAAGGCCTGACGGAGCCGCAGATCGCGGGAAAGCTCAGCCGGAGCCGCCACACGGTGCACGATCACACCAAAGCGATCTACCAGGCGCTGGGCGTGAACAATCGGGTGCAGTTGGTCCTCTTGTTCTCCTCGCCCCCCCGGCAGTCGGTCTGACCGTCAGTTGAAAGTCGTGCGGGCGTTTCGCGCGAAACTCGACCCTCCGCGATCCGAACAGCCGATTGCTACGCTGTAGCACGCCGACTCGGCACGGTGCCGCGGTCGGGTACGCGTTCGCCTTCACGGAGGACATAGCATGCGACTTCTGACCGGTCTGGCCGCGATCGTCGCCCCCGCCGCACTCACGATCACGACCCTCGCGGCTCCTGTGTACGCCCAGGAGCTCATCACCGAGGACGACGTCATCAACGGCTCGATGGACATCACGTTCAACACACGCACGAGCAAGGACTCGTCCGGCGATCTGAAGGAAGGTTCCTCGGCGCTGGGGGCCAAGGACATCTACAAGTTCACGCTGAACGTCGCGAAGACGACGCAGTTCAGCGGCGAAGTGACCCGCGTCCCGAACCTGTACTCGAAGCTCTTGCAGAGCAAGAAGCAGGAAGCGGCGCTCACGTACTCGATCGACCTCGCGGTGCTGAACCCCAAGGACCTGAAGCAGAAGAAGGTCGTCGGCAAGTGGGTAGGCTTGGTGCCGATCGACCCGGCCTCGGGCGCGTTCGACCTCGCCGGCGGCAGCGCAAAGGAGCGGCCGCTCCGCGTGCAGATCGACACCGCCGGCAAGGCCTCGGGCTTCGAAGAGAAGTTCGCCGGGCGTCTGGTCGGCAAGGCCGAGAAGAAAGACACCCTCGCGAAGTACTCGTTCAAGCGCATCGTCGGCAACAAGACCGTCGAGATGGTCGTGAAGCAGTCGGACCCCATGCGGTTCGAGAACATCCGCCTCGCCAAGGGCCCCGCGGAGGTCTATCCCACAACCTCCGTCAACGGTCGCCTCGACTACGACTACGAAACCGGCAACTGGCTCACCGACGGCATCCGCTTCCGCTACACCCTTGACGGCAAGGAGATCGAGGACGTCGTCACCGGCACGATCAAGTGGGTCGAGGACCCCGACCGCGCCACCAACGGCAAGGGCTACTACGAGTTCAACCTCCGCTTCAACGAAGAGAAGAACAAGACCCCCGGCAACGAAGCCGCGGCGTTCGAGAAGATGAGCGACGAGGACGCGTTCTTCGCGGTCGACAACTCGGTGCCCTGCCTCACCGGCCGGGTGATCTACACCGACTCGATGGCCGGTGAGACCGTCGCGACGAGCAAGGTTGAGTACAAGCTCAACGCGAACAAGCTCTCGAAGCAGCAGGTGATGAACTTCTTCAAGCTCTGGATGCTCTGCGTCGGTCCGACCAACGACGAGTAATCCCGAACGAACAACCACCCCGCGCCCGCCCGAAGGCGTCGCGGGGTTTTTTGCAGGCAGAGGTCAACGCACGCATCGCACGCAGGAGGATCTATGGCACGCTCGCTCATCGCCCAGCTCGCATCACGCTACGGCACGCCCCGTACCTCGGAGGACCGCCGCCGCTTCCTGCAGGCGACCCTCGCCGCGTCGGCCGGGTTGCTGCTGTCGTCTGGGAGCGCGCTGGGGTACTCGCCGCTGGCGCGCGACTCGAAGAAGCGGGTCGTGGTGATCGGTGCGGGGTTCGCGGGCCTGGCGTGCGCGTTCGAACTCAAGGCCGCGGGCTACGACGTCACGATCCTCGAGGCGCGTGACCGTGTGGGCGGGCGCGTGCTCTCCTTCAACGCCGCGAACAAGAACGAGTTCATCAAGGGACGCAACATCGAGGGCGGCGCCGAGCTGATCGGCAGCAACCACACGGCGTGGGTGAACTACGCGGAGAAGTTCAAGCTCGAGTGGCTGGACGTCACCGAGGACGAGGGCGAGGTGCAGATGCCCGTGGTCATCGACGGCAAGGCCCTCGGTGACGGCGAGGGCGCGGCGCTCTGGGAAGAGATGGAAACCGCGCTGAACCAGATGAACAAGCTCGCCGAGCCGATCGACGCCGATGCCCCGTGGACCGCGGCCGATGCAGCGAAGTTCGACAAGATGTCGACGATGGACTGGATCAACGCGCTCGAAGTGTCGGCGCTGGTGAAGCGGGCGATGTGGATCAACCAGACCTCCGACAACGGGCAGGACGCGTCGAAGCAGTCGTTCCTGGGTCAGCTCACGTCGGTGAAGGGCGGCCAGTTGGAGAAGTACTGGACCGACTCGGAGGTCTACCGCTGCAAGGGCGGCAACGATGCGCTGGCCCGGCAGCTCGCCGACGGGATCGGTCGCGACCGCATCACGCTGGGTCTGCCCGCGCGTTCGATCACGCTCAAGGGTGACAAGATGGTGGTCGAGGCCCGCGACGGCCGGATCATCGAGTGCGACGACGTGGTGCTCGCGGTCCCGCCGACGATGTGGAAGAAGCTCCAGATGTCGCCCGGGCTCCCCGCCGCGATGGACCCGCAGATGGGGCTCAACGCCAAGTACTTCGCGAACGTGAAGACGAGGTTCTGGGAGAAGCACGAACCCAAGCTCAGCCAGTAC
>JBMOHX010000094.1:0-11753 GCA_049317625.1 Phycisphaerales bacterium | reverse complement strand
ATCGCACCGGCGAGCTCCGTCTCCGGGTGTTCGACGATCTTCGCCGCACCGCTCTCTTCCACGTCCCGCCAGATGTCGACGCCCTTTGTCGTGACCAGAGGCGTTCCGCAGGCGAGGGCTTCAACCAGCACCAGGCCGAAGTTCTCCTGGCTTGTCGGCAGAACGAAGAGATCCGCGGCCTGATACAGGCTCAGCTTCTCCGCGCCCTTGACCTGACCCACAAACCGCACGGTGCCGTCGAGCTTCAGCGCCTGCGACGCCTCCTGGAGCGACCGGACGTACCCGTCGTCGCCGGTCCCGGCGATGATGAACTCGCCTCGGAATCCCTCGCTGCACATCTTCGCCGCGGCGTGGAGCAGGTGCTCGATTCCCTTCTTGTGGTGGATGCGGCTCAGGAAGAGCACCGTCTTCTTGTCGCTCTTGGCGAGCGCGAACTTCTCGCGGGCCAGCTCGGCACCGGGGAGCGTGTCGAAGGGTTCGAGGTCGATCAGGTAGGGCACGATCGCCTCGTGGCCGTTCGGGAACCACTTGTGGCTCTGCTCGTACTCGGCTCGCGCCGTGCAATGCACCCGCGCCGCGCCTTCGAGGAACATCCTGGCCGAGAGCGTGTGGAAGAGTCGCTTGCGGGTCGCTCCCTGGTTCATCGACCAGTCGTCGAGCATGCCGTGGCACGACACCACGTAGGGAACGCCGATCGCGCGGCAGGCCGAACCGATCTGCACAGTTGTGGGAGACCAGACACAGTGGAGGTGAACGACGTCCACGCGGGCAAGGTCCTCGCGAATCTCGTTCATCTGACCGGGGCTGAAGAGCTTTCCGAGAAGCCCGGGGTGCGCGAGGCGCTCGACCTTCGGCCGCCCCTGCAAGCCACCCTCGTCGCCCATCCACTCAACCGGAACGTCCGTCGTGTCCAGGGTGAGCACTTTGGAGGGGTGACCGGCTTCGGACATCACCCGCGCGCAGTCCTTGACGAACTTCGGCACGCCGCCCCACCTGGTGTCGGTGGACTCAATGTAGTGAAGGATCCTCATGATTCCACACCCGGACCCGACCGGCGAGCGCGCCGAGCCGGGACCGTCCAACTGCCACCCATGAAGAGTCGACGTACGAGCCGGGAGAGAGACGACTCGAGCATCGCGCAGGCCGCAAGTCCGGCCTACGTGTTAAAGGTGTCACAGGCGTCGAAGCCTGCCAGCAAAGTTGTGGCTTTATTTACGAAATCAGGGAAGTGGACACCAGCACTTACACTGGCGGCACTCTCCAAACAAACAAAAAGACCCCCGGGTGCGGGGGTCTTGAATCGCGGTTCTAGGTTCTGGGTCTCTTACTTCCCGCGGCCGGCCAGAAGCGCCTCGTACATCGCCTTGCGATCGTCCACGGACATCTCCTTCTCGAGATCGGTCATGAGCCGAACCCGATCCTCCTCCGGAGCCGAGCTGGTCAACTTGCCAGCCGCTTCCTTCGCCTTCGTGGCAGCCGCGGCGTCCTTGAGTGACCCGGCGATGGCGCCGAGCTTACCGGAGGCCTCGATCTGGAGCATCCGGTACACGAACATGGGCTCCTCGAGCCGCTGCTTCAGGACCTCGACCATCGCCTTCTCGGCGTCGGGCTTCTTGCCCGCCTTGATCTTCTCCGCACCGGCGGCAATCTCGAAGGCGTACTCGTTGGCCATCTTGCGGCTGAGCGAGGCCTGTTCGGGTGTCAGAAGCTGGGCGGTCTGGAGAGCGCTCGCGAACGCGGCGGGGGCGTTGGGAGCGGTCAGCGGCTTGACGAGCGCGACCACACCACCGAACTTCTCCTTCTCGGAGGGGGTCGCCTGGTCCATCACCCCGCCGCGAACCTGGTCGATGGCACCGAGGTTCTGGATCACGATCTGCTCGTACCGCTCGATGCGGGCCTTGCGGAACGTCGCGATCTGGGCCCACATCTCCGGAGTGACCAGCGGGTTGGTCTTCACGGCGACCCACTCTGCCGGCTCGGCGAGCAGTTTGAACTTGCCCGTGGCGGGATCAACCTTGGCCAGTTTCTCGTAGGGCACGTTCGGGATCGCCGTGGGGGCCTTGTTCCCACCCGGATTGATCGTGATCGGGCCGCCCGGAAGGGTGACTGGGGCCGGATCAACCGGCTTGTACTCCTCGGGAACGACCGGCTTCTCCGGGGGCGGAGTCGTGATCTGAGCGTGAGCGGTTCCGCAGAGCGAGCCCGCGGCGGCCGCGGCGATGAGCATTCTGGTCAACGTCTTCATGCTAATGGTCCCTTGGTGCCCCTCCGAGCGGGGTCGGTATTATCGGCGCGCCGAGCGCACGGGAACACCGCGGCGTGAGCCTCACGGAGGGTTATTTGCTCGGCGCGACCTTGCGCTCGGACCCGCCCGCATAGATCTCTCGGATCAGACGGGCCTGCTGGTCGCCCGTTAGGATTTTGTTGAGATCACGAAAGAGCTCGGCCCGCTGGTCCGCGGTCGCCTTGCCGAGGGTCTTCTGTGCAAACTCGAGGAAGAGCCCGCGGACCTTGCCCTCCTGCTCGCTCGAGAGTTCGAGTCGCACGATCAGGTCGTCGAGGTCCTGCTGCTGCCCGGAGATCCGGGTCTCGTACGCCCGTTTGATTTCCAGTCCGACGGCGGCGAGCATGAGCTTCACGCGCGCCTTGGATCGCTCTTCGCCCCCACGAACCTCCTCTTCGACCTTCATTTCCCAGTAGTCGCGGGTGAGCGCGCGGAGTTGGGCGGCCTTCTCGGGGGGCAACACCGCCGCCAACTGATCGAGCAGTCGGCCCTTCTCCCGGATCGGCCCGAGCTTGCCCAGCAGCTCGCGGGTGTGCTGCCTGAGCCCCGCCGCGTCACCTGAGTCGCGCGACCCCTTCAGTTTGAGCAGGAGGTCGAGGTTCTGGGCGACGATGGCGTCGAGTTTGGCCCGACGGTCGGCGATCACCGCGTCCGTCGCCGATTTCTGCTCTGGGGTCAACCCGAGCAGCTCGAGCGCCGCTTCCTCAGCGGGGAGTTCCAGTCTTCGCGGCGTGCCGTTGAAGTCCCGCTGCAGAAGGGACTTGCGGGCCTGCTCGCCGACAGCCGGACCCGCGAGCGCGGCATCGTCGGCGGGCTGGGTCGAGGGGTCGGCCTGGGCGAGCGAGGCGGCGAGCATCGCCGAGGCGAGAAGAGTCGCAAGCATCGAGAGATCTCCTTGTGGCCACTGCCGAGGGTACATCGGAGTGCCCGGCCGGACCGGGCCGGTTACGAACGTCCGTGCGTATCCTCTGCCATGAGCACCCCCGACATCAACTTTGCCTCGCTGGCGGCATCGATCGCTGAGGTGGCCCTCCTCCGTGGGACGTTCACGCTCCGGTCCGGGAAGACGAGTTCCTACTACCTGGACAAGTACCTCTTTTCGACCAGGCCGGAGCTGCTGCGCCCGCTGGCACCACTGTTCGCGGACCGGCTTCGGAAGATCGAGGCCCGGCGCGGCATCAAGGTCGTCCGTGTGGCGGGAGCCGAACTCGGTGGCATCCCGCTCGTAACGGCGACGAGCCTCCACACCGGCCTCCCCTGCGTGTTCGTGAGAAACCAGAAGAAGGACTACGGCACGGCGAAGCAACTCGAGGGGGTTGTGAATCCCGGGGACGTGGTCGCGCTCGTGGAAGACGTGGCGACGACCGGTGGTCAGGCGCTCGAGGCGGTCGAGAGCCTCAAGCAGTCGGGGGCGAACGTGGTCGCGGTGATCGCGACGATCGACCGCCTGGAAGGTGCGAGGGAGAACATCGAGTCCCGCGGCCTCGACTTCGAGGCCCTGTTTACGAAGAGGGACCTGGGGATTCAGGACTGACCCCGCGGCCGGCTCTACACTGTGCACCATGTCAATCCTGACGCCATACACCCCCGGACAGCGCGTACGAGTGACCCAGCAGGTTCCCAGGCAGACGGGGACGCTGACGACGACCATCGAGGGCGTCGTGGTCGGCTTCGAGCAGCAGAAGACCGGATCCTGGTTCGCCCATTCGCGGGACCACAAGCTGTGGCTGGACCGCCTGCGGGTGCGGAAGGACAACGGCGAGATCGTGCATCTCAATCTCGACCAGTACTCGCACGTTGAAGTGCTGGGCGACGCGAACGAGGCGCCGCGGGCTTCAGTCCACTGACGCGCGGCGCGTCTTCGGTCAGGTGCGCACCGGCTCCACGACTTTGCTGAGGATTGCGGACTTGTAGTTCGTGTACGGCCACTGCCAGTACTCGACGAACCGGTAGCCGCGTTTCAGGTAGAAGCGTTTGAGGCCCTCATCGGGGTCCGCCATCGAGCAGGCGATCTCCGAGGCACCGCACTCCGCGGCCCGCCGCTCCACACGGTCGAGCAGCATCCCACCGACGCCCCGGCCCTGCGCATCGGGATCGACGGCGAACTGCGAGAACGCATCGACGAACTTGTTCTGGAACCACGGGGGGCCCTGATCGTCTTCCACTTCGTGGAACAGGATGATGCCCAGGATTTTCTCCGCACCCCTGGCGGCACCCTCTTTGGTGACGGCCAGGTAGCACTCCCCGGCGGCGCAACGGCGTCGCGTGGTGTCGTCGTCCTGCCGGCCCGCGAGCGGCCGCAGCCCCATCGCGACCTGCGCGGCGTACGCGCGGTGCAGAAGGCGTGTGATTTCCGAGATCGAATCGCGGTGGGATTTGAGTCTCACCCGCAACCCGCCCGACGCCTCGGCTTCGCTACTCTTGGTGTCGCCCATCGGTTCTCCGCGGAGCAAAGAGGGAATGGTAGGCCCGCTCTGGATGAACTCTCAATGCCTGGATTGTTTTCCAACGCCGACGAGCCGCCGGAACCGGGCCGGGAGTTCTCGCTACGAGATGCTCGGGTCGTCGTCATCCGGCGGGTCCGCCCAGACGATGCGACCGGTGTTCACACGCTCCGGGTCGCGGTCGCGTCGGAGCGGGCGTTCACCGCAACCCTTCCCCGCGAGTGCGCCGACGCGGAGGTGCTCCGTCGCAGGTTCGGTGCGCCTCCGAACGGCGCGCTGTGTCTGGTCGCGGTCGCGGGGTCAGCCATCGTCGGTGAAGTGAACATCCGACCCGGCCGCGGCGAGCGAACGCGCCACGTGGCGGATCTGAGCGTGCACGTGGACGCGCGGTTCCGGGGCTCGGGGCTGGGTCGCGAGCTGGTGCGAACGGCGATCGACCTCGCGGAGCCCTTTATCGAAAAAGTCACCCTCGCGGTCTTCGCCGATCACGCGGCGGCAAGGTCTCTCTATACCAGTCTCGGCTTCGTCGAAGAGGGCCGGCGCTCGGGGCAGGTCCGCGGCGCGAACGGAACGCTGCTGGACGACGTATTGATGGCGAGGTGGCGGAACGGAGAGACCTCGCGACGGATTCCAGAGTCGTAAGAGTTGTGCGCCGGAGTATTTAGGCTGAAATGCCACCGGATAGGTTTCTGATGGGATTCGGACTTTCCCCCTTCGCTGCTACCATCTCACTGCGGCCATGCCCAAGCGAACATCACCCAGCCAGCCTTCAACAGTCGCGGAGCCCGAGGTTCCGCTCCCTGCTCAGGTTCCGATCAAGGCCAAGCCGACCGGGCGCCTCGATGGATATGCCCAGGCGAAGGCGTACCTGGACTCTCGCCTGAACGTCGAGGCCATGCGTCCGGCGCAGGTCGACTCCGCCGCGACGTTCAACCTCGACCGCATGCGGGCGTTGATGGCAAAGCTCGGGAACCCGCAGAACAGCTTTCTGTCCGTGCACGTCGCCGGCTCGAAGGGCAAGGGAAGCGTCTGCGAGATGCTGGGATCCGTGCTGGCCACCTGCCGGTGCACGGTGGGCCTCTACACGAGCCCCCACCTGGTGACGCTGCGCGAGCGGATCAGGCTCCAGGGCCACAACCTGTCGGAGGCCGACTTTGCGCGACTGCTGACGACCGTGGTGGCGGCGAGTGCGGACATTCCCAAGAAGCTCGGCGAGGCCACCTACTTCGAGCTGCTCACCGCGATGATGTACGTTCACTTCGCCGAGCAGGCGGTCGACGTGGGGATCATCGAGGTCGGCCTCGGCGGCGAGCACGACGCGACGAACGTGATTACACCCGCGGTTTCGATCATCACGGCGCTGCAGAAGGAGCACACGCAGCTCCTTGGAACATCGCTCGCCGAGATCGCCCGAGCCAAGAGCGGCATCATCAAGCCCGGAGTTGCCTGCTACACGCTGTCGCAACCGCCCGAGGCGATGGCGGTGCTTGAAGAGCGAGCCGCGGCGGTCGGCGCGCCCCTCAAAGTGCTCGGGAAGAACGTGGAGTTCTCCTACCGGTTCGAGGCTCTCTCGCCCAACCGCGGGTTGCACGCGAAAGTCTGCCTCACCGGCACGCGCGGGATGTTCGAGCACCTGGTGGTCCCGCTGCACGGCGAGCATCAGGCCCTGAACTGCGGGCTCGCGCTGGGCGCCATCGACGCCCTCCGCGAACGCGGTTTCAGCTGCCCCGACGGCATGGTCGCCGAAGGGCTCCGCCGCACACCATTGAACGGGCGGCTCGAGCGCGTCAGCGATTCGCCTCCCATTTACGTCGACGGTGCCCACAACCCTGAGAGCGTGCAGGCCGTCGTGAAATCGGTGGCCAGCCACCTCCGGCCGGACTCGATGGTCGTCGTCTTCGGATGCGCATCGGACAAGGACATCGCGCGGATGCTCCCCGGCATCGCCGCAGGAGCAGACAAAGTCATCTTTACCCGCGCCGACTCGAGCGAGCGATCCACGGATCCGCGCGACCTCGCCCGCAAGTTCTCTGAGATCTCGTCCCGGATGTACCAGATCGGCCCCAATCTGCGCGAGGCTCTGGGCCTCGCGCGGCGTGCGGTCGGGCGTGGCGACATCATCCTGGTGACCGGCTCGTTCCTGATGGCCGGTCAAGCCAAGCGCATCCTGCTCGCGGAGCGCTCCGGTTCTGCCGAGAACAAGCCCCGCTGACCCGCGGCCCACACGAGCTCTTCGCGTGTAACAGCCGAGTAAGTCGTTCCGCGTCAGGGGTTCCATCGCCCGCGCACGCCGATATTCTCGTGCCATTGGCTGGCTCGACCACTCTCCGAATCACATTCCTGGAGCTTCCGCATGATCGCCCTCCTCGCCGCGGCATTGGCGTGCACGCTTCACACCGAGCCTCTATCCGAGCCCCCGGCTTCCCGCCCGTGGCCGGTCCACATCGTCGATGGCGATTCGCACCCCGCCGGTCAACCCCCGATGGTTGTGGTGGGTTCTCTGTTCACGGGTGGGCACTGCTACCGCGAGGACGACTGCGGGCGCGTTCATCTCGCGCCGCCGGGAGAGCTCGTGCGGCCCGCTCGTCTGGTCGCGAACAAGCACAGCCCGGCCATGGGCGAGTATCTGCTGGGCAATCTCAAGCCGCGCCGCGGGTGCAACGAGGAAGAGACGTGCGTCTTCTTCCGCAGCCCGCCGCTGGACGGGTACGACGAGTTCACGATCGATTCGGTTGAGCAAGTGGGCCAGACGTTCACGGTGCTGGTGTCGCATTGGGCAAGCAAACCCGCCCAGCACTGGGGCCCGGGCCCGCACCACGAGGCGCAGATGCTCCGACTGGGGTGGTTGCCCGCGGGGGAGTACACCCTGAAGGTGATCTGCCGCGGCATGCGCACCGAGCAGGCGGGCGAGCGTCCGGGGCTGTTCGAGTTGGTGGAGCGCTCGCGCGGCGAGGTGGCGTTCAGTGTGGCCAAGGGCGACGCGTGGCAGTACCACAACTGGGACGAACCGGTGACGCCCGCGCAGATCGGGAAACTCGCGAAGGAACCGATCGCGGCGAACGAGGATCGGCAGAGCTCGCAACTTCTGTACTACGCGCGCCGCATCGCACCGGTCGGGGAACGGCCACCGGGCGCGAGCCTCGCGCTCACCGCGCCGCTCGACTGGCGCAAGTACGGGCAGAAAGACGAGACGCTGTGGTCGGACGCGAAAGGGGACTCGCCGGCCGACGCGACGCTGGTCGCGCGGATCATCGCGGACGATGAGCACCTGCTGGGAAAGTACGACTGGGCCGAGATCAGCGCGATCCGGTGGAACGGCGCGGAGGTGACCATCCACGCGAACGTGTGGCGGAAGAGCTACATCTACGGCAACGAAAAGGTGCGATCACGGCCCGAGTTCGCGGTGCCGCTCGAAACCCGGCACCTCACCGGCGGCCCCGAAGCGTGGCTCACGGGCGTGAAGGTGAACCTCGTGTGGCACGAGGGGATCGACAACCCGCGGGACGCGGTGGAAGAGGTGAGGCACTGAAGAGGCCATAGGTCATAGGCCATAGGCCATAGGTCATGGGGAATGGGGAATGGGGAATGGGCAATGGGCAATGGGCAATGGGCCGGAGGGCGGAGGGCGTCGCGGCGATCAAAGACCGTGATCATTCGGGTCCGACCCCGAATCGCTCGTTGCCTATGGCCGATGGCCTATGGCCTATGGCCTCCCCCATCGTTCAGCAGCCAGTGTCCCATGCACTGAAGAAGTCGATGACGTCGTCGCCGTCCACGCCTTGGTCGTTGTTGACGTCGCCGGCGATGTCGCCCGCGTCCCAGGCGAAGAAGAATGAGATGACGTCGTCACCGTCGACGGCGGTGTCGCAGTTAAAGTCGCCGCGGCAGACGGTGAGCGTTGCGGCGTCGCTGGTCGAACTTCCGCAGGCGTTGGTCACGACGCACCGGAAGGCACGCGGGGCGAAGTTGATGTACCCGGCGAGCGGGCGAGCAACCAGGGTCGAAGCGCCGGCACCGGTCGCGTTGATCACCTGCGTGCCGCCGATGTCGGCGTTGTTGCCATCAACGAGGTTCACCCACGGCGTTGCGGGGCCCGCGGGCTGCCACTGCCACTGAAAGGCAAGCGAGCCCGCGCCCGTTGCATTGGTCGAGAACGTTCCGGTTCCGGTGGGGCAGGTGGAGGCGGAGAGCGGGCCACCCTGGAGCGAGATCGCGCAGGACGAGAGCTTGTAGACGATGCCGCCCGCGCCGCTCGACGGCGTGTTGGTGGTCAGGGCGTACAGCTCGCCGGCGTCGTCCTGGCCGAATCCGTGGACGGTCAGGCCGCTCGGGAGAATGCCCGCGGCGAACTGCGGGAGCAGGAACTCGTTGATGATGCCGGTGGTCAGATCGGCGTAGAACAGACGCCCGTCGACGCGGACCGGCGCGGCCCGGAGCGCGAGGTCGCCGAAGATGTACTTGCCGTAGAGCTCTGGGATGGCGGTGCCGCGGTAGACGAACCCGCCGGTGATCGAGATGCCGTCGCCGTGGTCGTACTCGAGCGTTCCCAGCGTTCCGACGATGGGATCGATCATCCCGGCTGGGCTGCCGGGGCTGCGCACCCCCACGGTACCGGCGTTGCCGTTCGGGCCGGTGATTCGGTTGAACAGGAAGTCGGCTTCTTTCACGGCCCATCCGTAGTTCCCGCCGATCGTCACCCGATTGATTTCTTCGACGGTGTTCTGTCCCACATCGGCCATGATCAACTCGCCGTTGAGGCGATCGAAGGCGAAGCGATAGGGGTTGCGGAAACCGTACGCGTACGCCTCGGGAACCTGGCCGGGGCCCTGGAAGGGGTTGGTCACCGGGAGGCGGTACTGACCGTTCGCGCTCGCCGGGTCCGGGCTGCCGGTGGTGAGCGCGGGGCTGATCGGATCGATACGGAGCATCTTGCCGAGCGGAGTCGAGAGGTTCTGGGCGTTGCCGCCGGGCTCGATGTGACTTGCGCCGACATCGTTCGCGTTGCCTCCGTCACCGAGCCCGATGTACAGGTAGCCGTCGGGGCCGAACGCGATGGTGCCGCCGTTGTGGTTGTTGGCGTTCTTTCCGAACGAGATGATCTCGCGCCGGGATGCCGGATCGATCACGTTGGGATCGTTGGTCATCTTCCATTCGTTCACGACGTTCTTGAACCCCTGCGTCGCGCCGTTGGGCGCAACATACGTCGGGGACGTCCCCGCGGGGATCAACTCGCTGTTGTAGGTGTACAGCGTGCGGAAGCCGGGGCTGCTCGGGTTGTTGAATCCGGGGTGGAACGCCAGACCCAGCAACCCCCGCTCGTCGTTCGGGTTCGTGATCACCATCGGCGGCGAGACGCGGGCCTGGATGTTCAGCGCCGGGGTCCCCTGCAGCACCCCGTTCAAGAAGACCAGCACCTGGCCCTTCTGTTCCAGCACGTACATCCGGCTGGCGTCACCGGGCGCGCTGATCCCGTACAGCGGAGCGGCGAGCCCCGTGGCGATCGGGTTCAGGTACACCGCGATGGAACCCCGCTGAATGCTCGGAAGAACGTCCACCTGACCAAAGCTCACAGCGGGCGCGGCGGCGACGAGTGCGGCGGCGGCAAGAACGAGTTTCGCAGAATGCATGTGAAACCTCCGTTCCCCGTTCAACAACGGGGAATGAACCAACGACGCGTCCGCACGCAGCAGAGCGTCCGCCCCAAGCAGAATCGCACGGCGCGCGGCCCACAATGTGTAAAGTCGATCGACGCTTCCCTGGACACCCAGTCGCCTGCGCGGGGTGCTTGATCCCTATCTACCCACTGTTGAATGTTCTCAGCAGGGACGCCGATTGCGAAACTCGCGAGAGCGATGCGATTTCGCCCGCGCGCCGTTGCGCAGATGCCCGCGGGGCCGGCCCGCCCTCCCGGCCCCGAATCCTCTGCATCTACAACAATCGGTCGAGGGCATCCCGCACTCTTGAGATCTCGTCGGGGGTGTTGTAATGCGCCAGGCTGATCCGTACGACCCCGTCGTCTGGGTTCATGCCGAGCGACTCAACCAATCGGCGGGAGTAGAAGTCGCCGTGCTTGATGCACAGGCCCTGGGCGGTGAGCGCGCGGGCGATGTCACGCGACGATCGCTCGTGCGATCTGAAACTGATCGTCGCGACCCGGCCGTCGATCATCTTGGCCCCGCCGAAGAGCGTGACGCGCGGGTGCGAGCCGAGATACTCCAGAAGCGGCCCCGCGGCCGCTCGCTCGAGCTCGTCCAGTCGCGCGTACGCGAGCTCCATGGCGACCCGATCGCTGGCCGCGGGGGCAGCGTCCGCGAGAAAGCGGAGGTAGGGCGTGAGCGACGCGATCGCCGCGGCCGCCTCGTGCGCGAATCCTCCGAGCTCGAACTTATATGGGAGCCGGTCGCGCGGGATGAAGAAGTGGTTGGGACCCGTGAGCGGCGCAAAGGCATCGTGCGAACCGTACATCGCCGCGGCGTGCGGGCCGAAGACCTTATACGTGGAGTAGACGTACCAGTCGTGCCCGTGCGTGCGGACATCGGGGAGTCGGTGAGGCGCGTACGCCACCGCGTCCACGACGGTGCGCGCCCCGACCGCGTGGGCCGCGCGAGTGATCGCCGGCGCGTCGTAGATCTCGCCGATGATGTTGGAGACTTCGGGGAAGACCACCAGCAGCGTGCGATTGTCGAGCAGCGGCGCGAGGCTGTCGAGCGTGAGCGTGGCCTGCGCATCACCGCGCGAGTCGCGCATGACGGTGTGGGGCCAGGGAACGATCTCGAACCCGCGAGACGCGAGGCGCATCCACGGGTGGATGTTGGCCTCGTGCCCGATGGTCGAGACGATGATGCGGTTGCGTGAACGGGGAAGGTCACCGCTCGCGAGCGCATCGGCGTACGCGTTGGCGATGGTGTGCAGCAGCGCGGTGGTCGAGGAGCCGAGCACGACGTGGCCCGCGTCGCGGGCGTTCAGAAAGGTGGCAACGGTGTCGTGGGCGCGGGCGATGGTGGCGCTGGCGAGTTCCGAGGCCG
>JBMOHX010000093.1:0-11808 GCA_049317625.1 Phycisphaerales bacterium | reverse complement strand
TTCCTCGCGAACATGAGCCACGAGATCCGGACGCCGATGACGGCGATCCTGGGGTACGCGGACCTGCTTTCTGAGCAGTGCGGATCGGGCGAAGATGCGAGGCGGGCCGAGTACGTCGGAACGATCAAGCGGAACGGGGAGCACCTGCTCAGCATCATCAACGACATCCTGGACATCTCGAAGATCGAGGCCGGGAAGATGACGGTGGAACTCGTGCGGGTGGACCCCATGGGTCTGCTGCGGGAGATCGAACAGCTCATGAGCGTGAAGGCCCAGGCGAAGGGGATCGCCCTTGGGGTCGAGCAGGAGTGCCCGCTGCCAGCGGCCGTCGTGACCGACGCCGTGCGGCTGCGCCAGGTGCTGGTGAACCTCGTGGGGAACGCGATCAAGTTCACGGAGGTGGGCGGGGTGCGGATCCGGGTCGGCCTCTGCGGCGACGCGTCGGGCGGGCAGTTGCTGCGGGTTCGTGTGACGGACTCGGGCATCGGGATGACCCAGAGCCAGGTCGACGGGTTGTTCGAGGCCTTCCACCAGGCGGACAGCTCCGTGACGCGGCGATTTGGGGGGACGGGCCTCGGGTTGCGGATCAGCCGCAGCCTCGCGGAGATGCTCGGCGGAACCGTGACGGCCACGAGCGAGCCCGGCGTCGGGAGCGAGTTCACGCTGACGGTGGCCCTGCGTCCGGACTTGAACGTGCCAACAGCGGGGGATGAGCACCCGCCGGTATTCGTGTCGGGCTCGGCGACCGGACCGGCGGCGAATCTCGCGGGCGTGCGGATCTTCCTGGCGGAGGACGGTCCCGACAACCAGCGGCTCATCTCTTTCCACCTGCGGAAGGCGGGCGCGGAAGTGCGCGTGTTCGAGAACGGCAGGGTTGCGCTGGAGGCGATGACCGCCGACGGCACGGCGGAGGGCACGCTCCGAGATCCGCCGCCGTGCGACCTGCTGCTCACGGACATGCAGATGCCGGAGATGGACGGGTACACGCTTGCGAGTGTGCTCCGGGAAAGGGGAAGCAAGCTCCCGATCGTTGCGCTCACCGCGCACGCGATGGGAGGCGATGCCGAGAAGTGCATCTCTGCGGGATGCGATGCGTACGCGACCAAGCCGATCGACCGGGAGAGGCTCGTGTCGATCTGCGCCGCCGCGGCCTTCTCGCCACGTCGGGCGTGAGGCGTGCGGGGGCGGCGCGGACCGGTTAGGATCCGCGCGTGAGCGTTGGGAACACCATGAAGGCGGTCGCCCGGATCACGCCAGAGGAGGCGCGGCAGCTGTTGCTCTCTGGTCACGGGCTGCTGGGCGATCCGACGCGGGGCTCGGGTTCGGGACCGGCTCGCGCGATGAAGACCATCGTCAAGCTCGGGTTCGTTCAGGTGGACAGCATCAACGTCGTGGAGCGTGCCCATCACCACATTCTGTGGTCGAGGGATCACGGGTACCGCGCGGCCCATCTTGATGCGCTTCATCGCAAGGGCAAGGTCTTCGAGCACTGGACGCACGACGCGTCGATCATCCCGATCGAGCACTTTCCGCATTGGAAGCGGCGCTTTGATCGGTTCGAGGCGTCGAAGTGGTTCGGGTCCAAGCTGGGCGAGGGAAGGACGGCGTTGCTCGGAGCGGTGAAGCGGCGCATCGAACAGGAAGGCCCGCTTATGGCAAGGGACTTCGAGCACGACGGTGAGCGCGGCGAGAGCGGGTGGTGGGAGTGGAAGCCGGCGAAGGCTGCGCTGGAGTACCTATGGCGGCGCGGCGAGATCATGATCGTGCGGCGTGAGGCATTCCAGAAGGTCTACGACCTGACCGAGCGTGCCCTGCCGGATGCCGCGGCCGCGCCGGCCGCGAGCGAGAGCGAGCACGACGACTGGGCGTGCCTTTCCGCGCTGGAGCGGCTCGGTGTTGCGACTCCGGTGGAGATCGCGAGGTTTTGGAACGCGATCCCGCCGGCCCGCGTGCGAGAGTGGGCGGCGGGCGCCGTGGCGCGGGGGGTCGTGGAAGCCGTGCTCGTGGGTGAGGGTGCGAAGGGGTACAGCGCGTTGGCCCGGAAGGATTGGAGGGCGGTGCTGCGCCGCGCGGCGGGCGTGCACCAGGGGGCGAGGTTGCTGAGCCCGTTCGATCCGCTCGTGCGAGACCGGGCCAGGGCGCTGCGGCTGTTCGGGTTCGACTATCGGTTCGAGGCGTTCGTGCCGGAGCGTGCGAGGAAGTACGGGTACTACGTGCTTCCCGTGTTGGCGGGCGACCGGTTGATCGGGAGGCTGGACGCGGCGGCGGACCGTGCTCGCGGGGTGCTGATTGTGAAGGGGGTCTGGTGGGAGGCGGGAGTGCGGGAGCGGAGCGGGCGAAAGCTGCTTGAGTCCGCGCTCGATCACTACGCCGCGTTCAACGGCGTGGCGAGGTGGGAGTTGCAGGGCTGAAGCGAGTTGCGGCGCGGCGGCTACTGTTGCCCGATGATTGGCATGCTTCGTTCACCGGTGGGGCGTTTCCGGGTCGCCGCGATCGCGGAAGCTGTGTCTTGGGTTGGGCTGCTCGTGGGCATGGTGTTCAAGTACGCGGTCGTTCACAACGACATCGGCGTGAAGGTCATGGGGCCGATCCACGGGGCGCTCTTCGTGCTCTACGTGATCTGCACGGTTGAAGCGATGACGTACCTGAAGAAGGGGCCGGCGATCATGATGCTCGGCCTGGCCGCGGCGGTGCCACCGCTGACCACGCTGTGGTTCGAGCGATGGGTGCTGAGGGATCAGCGGGCGGCGCGGGCGGAGTGAACGTCAGGGACGTTTGGGCGCGCCGTGATCGTGATCGAGGTGCTCCTGAAGCAGATCGCGGCCGAAGTCTCTCTCCCGGTCCCGCCAGACGGTGTGCACGTGGTTGGCGTCGTTCTGCGTGTTGTCGTACTCGATGACGAAGGTGGGGCCGCTCAGGCGGTAGTAGTGACCCTGCCCGTGACGCTCGCCGCCCATCCACGCGAAGCGGACTTTCTCGATGCCCGCGGCTTCGATCCGCGCGACTTCGCTGCTCGCGAAGTTGTGACGGAAGTTCTCGGCGTACTCGCGGATGAGGCGGTTGACGATCTCGCGCTGGGCTGCGGTCATCGATGAGACGGCCAGGCCGCGTCCGTCTACCTCGCTCAGCGCACGGCCGGGGATGGCGAGAATGTCCCCCGGGGCTTGATCGCCGAGCAGGGCCTCGGCGCGTTGCTCGGCCGAGAGGGTGGCGAGGAGCTCGCGGGCGATGTCCTCTTCGGCCGCGAGCACACGCACGCCGGCCCGGTCACCGCGGCGAACCTCGCCCGGGTTGGCGCCCAGGAACGCGGGGGTGATGGCGGTGCCGCCGGGGGCGTCGGTGAAGTTCAGGGAGACGTGATGGCCTTCGATCTTCCAGCCCCACGGGTCCTCGCCGGGCACTCCGTAGACGGCGACGGCGTATGCGAGCGGGTCGCGCCGGGGGCCGGATCCCTTCTCGATGTCACGAAGGACCGCGTCCAGGAGCATGATCTCCTCGACCTTGTTCGTGCCGCGCGAGGAGAGGGCGCTGCGGAGCAGCTCGCGGGCGGCGAGTTTCTGCGCGTCGTTCATCTGCTGAAACTCGACGCCCGCGTGGTCGCGCGGGATGTAGTGCCAGTTCAGCCGCGCTGGGTCCTCGAACGGGAAGGCGGCTTTGGCGCGGAGGTCTGGCGGCAGGGTGTCGAGGAAAGCGGCGGCCGCCTTGGCCATCACGTGCTCTTTGTCCCGGGGGGCTCGGGATGCGGCGGCGGTGGCGGAAGCCAGCAGCACGAGCGCGGCCCAAACTCGGATCGTTGACTGCATCGGTGGACTCCTCGTGGCGGTTCGACCGCTCGTGAGTGTAACCGGACCGCGTGGCGGCCCTTCGAGGCGGTCGGCTGCCCCGATGGTCGTTACACTGCGGTCATGTTCACTGTCACCAAAGATCACGTCCTCCCTTGCACGATCACAGGCTCTTGGCCGCGGCCGCGGTGGATGGACGTCAGCATGTGGGGACGACCGCTCGATAGCTGCATGATGGATGTGCGGTTCCGCGAGAAGTTCCAGGACGCGATGTCGACGCTGATCAACGACCAGGAGCGAGCGGGGTTGGACATCCTGACGCACGGGGACCTTCACTGCGACGAGGACTACGCGGGGCGGTCGTGGCATCACTATCCGCTCCAGCGTTGGGCTGGGTTCGAGGGCGACCATCTTCAGTCGTGGGCGACGCGCTCGCCGTGGCTGAAGTACCCGCCCGGAACGATGCTCAACGAGATCTACACCGGGTGGCGGTGGCCGCGGGTGGTGGACAAGATCGAGCACCGCCCTTTGGACTACGCGAAGATCTGGCGGCTCGCGCAGGGGCGGACCGACAGGCCGGTGCGTTTTGGCACCTGCTGCTCGCAGGTGATGGGCCTGTTCCTCGACATCCACACGCCGAAGTACAAGGACAAGCGGGAGGTGTTGTGGGACATGGCGGTGGCGATGAACACCGAGCTCGTGGACCTGAAGAACGCGGGGTGCCGGAGCATCCAGATCGAGGAGCCGTGCTTCCACTTCATGGCGAACACCTACGGGAAGGACCACGACGAGGTGAAGTTCTACCTCGAGTGCTACAACCGCGAAGTGCAAGGGCTCGATGATGTGGAAGTCTGGATCCACACCTGTTGGGGCAATCCGAACATGCAGCGGGTGATCGACAACGACAGCTACGCGGCGTCGCTGGACATGTACATGTCCCAGGCCCGGGGCGACGTGTGGACCATCGAGACCAAGGACCGCGGGATGCGGGAGATCGAGCTGCTCGCGCCGTACATGAACGAGCGCGGGAAGAAGGTCTGCATCGGTGTTGTGAGCCACCGGCGGTTGCAGGTGGAGCAACCGGAGGAGGTCGCCGCGACGATCCGCCACGCGCTGAAGTACATCCCGGCCGAACGGCTGATCGTCTCGACCGATTGCGGGTTCGGGCGTCAAGGGTGCAACCGGGATATCGCGTTCTTCAAGAGCGTCTCGATCGCGCAGGGGACCAATATCGTGCGGAGAGAACTCGGGCTGCCTGTGACCAGGGTTCCCGCGGCGGACGGCCTTCTGCAGACCGACCTGGTGCCCGACAAGCCGGTGTGAGCCTCGGGGTGTGGCCGCGACCCGCGGCCGAATGCTCGGTGGTCTCGGCGGGACCTTCTGGTATGCTCCCCGCCACGATGTCCTCCCCGATCGCCGCACCACCAGCCGCGCGCCGCTCCTGGCGCAGCATCCTCGAACGCTTCGGGCCCTTGGTCGCATTGCTGCTGTTGATCGCCGGCACGGCGCTGGTGGAGTGGGCGCGGGTTCCCGCGGATGAACGGGCGTTTCTCACCGCGCGGAACTTCGCGAACATCCTCGGGCAGTGGTCGTACGTCGGGCTTGTGGCCGTGGGGATGACGTACGTCGTGATACTCGGCGGGATCGACCTCTCGGTCGGCTCGATTGTTGCACTCGCGGCGGGCGCCGGTGTGTACGCGCTGAACGCCGCCGCGAAGTCGGGGTGGAGCGACCGTGGCGCGATCGCGTGCGCGGCGTTGGTTTGCGTGGCGGGCGGCGCGTTGTTGGGGCTGTTGAACGGCCTGGTGATCGCGAAGGGCCGCATCGCGCCCTTTGTGGCGACCCTGGGGACCCTGGTGATCTTCCGCTCGTTGATTCTCGCGCCGGCGGAGGGGAGCGAGATCCGTTCCCAGGTCTCGGCGTTTGGTGACTTGGGGACGATTTCGATCCCGATCCCGTGGATCGGCCCCGGAGGCGGGCCGCTCGGGTTGAAAATCGGTGTGATTGCCTTCCTCGCGATCGCGGTCGTTTCGCACGTGGTACTGACCCGGACCGTGTTCGGGCGGCGGGTGTTCGCGATCGGCGACAACGCGCAGGCTGCCCGGTACGCGGGCGTGCACATCCCGGGGACAACCGTCGTGGTGTACGCGATCGCGGGCCTCACGTGCGGGCTGGCGGCGGTGTTGAACGCCGCGCGGCTCAACTCCGTTTCGAGTTCATCTCTCGGGCTGTTCTACGAGCTCGACGCGATCGCCGCGGTCGTCATCGGCGGGACACACCTGCGGGGCGGCGCCGGACGCATCTTCGGCACCGTCGTGGGGGTGCTCATCCTGGGTGTCGTCAGCAACATGCTCAACATGCTGCAGGTCAGCAACTTTTATCACGGATTGGTGAAGGGGCTCATCATCATCGCGGCGGTGCTCGTGCAGCCCCGACGAGCCTAACTGCCGCGGCTTCCCAAGCGCTCGAACCAAGAAGGAGACTCGCATGTACAAGCCCGCGCTCGTTCTGCTTACCTCTGCCTGCTGTTTCGCTCTTGCCGCCGGTTTCGGCGCGACAGGTCCCGCGGCTCCGGTGGCCGAGCCCTCCTTGCCCGCGCCGACGCCGGTTGCCAAGAAGCTCAAGATCGGCGTCTCGATTCCGGCGGCGGATCACGGCTGGACCGCGGGTATCGGCTGGTGGGCCAAGCGTGCGATGGCGCTCTATCCGGATGTCGACTGGGTGTACTCGACGGCCCCGGGTCCTGAGAAGCAGATCGCGGACATCGAGGACATGATGCTGAAGAACGTCGACGGGCTCGTGGTGCTGGCGACCGAGAGCGCGCCGCTGACCCCGATCGCCAAGTCCGCTCACGAGAAGGGCATCTTCATCGTGAACGTGGACCGCGGGTTTCTGCCGGAGGCCGGCCAGATCGCGGATATCTTCCTGGAGGGTGACAACAAGGCATTCGGTCGCAAGTCCGCTCAGTTCATGGTGGAGAAGCTCGGCCGCAAGGGCAACATCGTGGTCCTCACGGGGATCCCGTGCACCGTGGATACCGACCGCGTGAACGCCGCGAAGGAGGTGTTCGCGAGCTGCCCCGACATCAAGATCCTGGATACGCAGCCCGCGATGTGGAGCCGCGAGAAGGGCCTGGCGGTCATGGAGAACCTGCTGAGCAAGCACAAGAAGATCGACGCGGTGTGGGCCCAGGACGACGACATCCTGCTCGGCGCTTTGCAAGCGATCAAGGAGGCCGGCCGCGAGAAGGAGATGTGGATCTTCGGCGGCGCCGGGATGAAGGACGTGGTGAAGCGGGTGATGGACAAGGACCCGATGATCCCCGCCGACATCACGTACCCGCCAAGCATGATCGCGGCGGGCATGCACGAGTGCGTGTCAGCGCTGCGCGATGGCAACCGCGAGAAGGTGATGGAGTTCATGCCGCGGCATCTCATGATCGATGTCGAACTCGTGACTCCCGAGAACGCGAAGCGGTTCTACTTCCCGGAATCGGTGTACTGAGCGAACGGGCGCCGCCGGGGTCGGGCGGGTAGGGGCCAACCCGGGTGTCGTGTGGCCCCCCTCGAAGCGAGGGGGTTTGTGGAGGGGCGCTTGGCTCGGTGCGTTCTTCGCGATCTGAGGTCTTTCACGGGGCGGAATCCCGGCCGCGTTGGAGATTGAAGTTTGCGTCCGAGCCGCGTGTCAGAGGCGCGGTCGTTGCTCGTACACTTAGACCGCCGTGGACCGTTCGCGGTCAGTGAGGACGAGACGCCATGAGCAAAGCAGAACAATCCCCCGTTACCAACGAACAGCCCGGGGTGAGACGATCGCCGGAGGAGGCCGCGACGGTCGCCGCGGGGCTGCGCGAGGGGCCGGGAACCAGGATCGGTGAGTACAAGATTCTCCAGCTCATCGGCGAGGGGGGCTTCGGTTCTGTCTTCATGGCGCAGCAGGAGCACCCCGTCCAGCGCAAGGTGGCGCTGAAGATCATCAAGCTGGGCATGGACACGCATCAAGTGGTCGCACGCTTCGAGCAGGAGCGGCAGGCGCTGGCGATGATGGACCATCCCAACATCGCGAGGGTGCTCGACGCCGGATCGACGGAGACCGGGCGTCCGTTCTTCGTGATGGAGCTGGTGAAGGGCGATCCGATCGTCGAGTACTGTGACCGCAACAACCTGAGCGTGAACGATCGGCTCGAGTTGTTTGCGCAGGTGTGCCAGGCCGTGCAGCACGCGCACACCAAGGGCATCATCCACCGCGACATCAAGCCCAGCAACATCCTCGTGAGCACGCTCGACGGGCGACCGAGCACGAAGGTCATCGACTTCGGTATCGCGAAGGCGACCAGCGCGCGGCTGACGGAGAAGACGCTCTTTACGGAGCACCGGCAGTTGATCGGCACGCCGGAGTACATGAGCCCCGAGCAGGCCGAGGGCTCGATGGACATCGACACCCGGACGGACGTGTACTCGCTCGGCGTTCTGCTGTACGAACTGCTCACGGGCACCACGCCGTTCAGCAGCGGCGAGCTGCGATCGGCGGCGTACGCGGAGATCCAGCGGATCATCCGCGAGGTCGAGCCCCCGGTGCCGAGCACCCGGCTCTCGCGGAACTCGGACACCATCGCGAGCGTCGCGGCCCAGCGGCGCACCGAGCCGGCGAAGCTCGGCTCGACCATCCGGGGAGAGCTCGATTGGATCGTGATGAAGGCGCTGGAGAAGGACCGCCAGCGGCGGTACGAAACGGCGAACGGGCTGGCGCAGGATATCCGACGGTACCTCGCCGGTGATCCGGTGGTCGCGGCACCACCGAGCGCCGTGTACGTGTTCAGAAAGATGGTCCGGCGGCACCGAACGCTGGTGGCTTCCTCCTCGGCGGTCGGCGCGGCACTGATCGTCGGCGTCGTCGGATTCGCGTGGCAGGCACAGGTGGCGCGGGGTCAGCGCGACAGGGCGGTGGTGGCGGAGGCGGCCGCGAAGAAGCAGGCGGACGAGCTCACGCAGGTGTCGGGGTTCCAGGCGTCGATGTTGAAGCAGGTCGACGCCGCGGCGGCGGGCGAGCAGCTCATGTCGGACCTGAACGAGCGCTTCCGCAAGAAGCTTGAGAAGGACAAGCTTCCGAATGAAGAGCGGGACGCGAGAACGGCGATTCTCGCGCGAGAGCTCGGCGAGGTGAACGCAACCGACGCCGCGGCCGCGATGATCGATCGCACCATTCTGCGTCCGTCGGTCACGGCGATCGACGACGGCTTCAAGGATCAACCGAGGGTGGATGCGGCGCTGCGGCACACGCTGGCGGATCTGTACCGCGTCCTCGGCCGCGTCGACGACGCGGTGCCGCTGCAGACGAAAGCGGTGGAGACGCGTCGCCGGGAGCTGGGCGAAGACGACCCCGCGACGATCGACTCGATCAACAGCCTGGGCGCCATGCTGGAAGCGCAGGGGAAGACGGCAGAGGCGGAAGTGCTGTACCGCGAGGCGATGGAGAAGAGTCGGCGGGTACGGGGGGCGGAGGCCCCGCTGACGCTGGACGTCGCGGTGAACCTGGGGAACCTGCTGCGGGGCCTGGGGAAGTACGCCGAGGCGGAGCCGATTCTCAAGGAGTCGCTCGAGACGCTGCGTCGCGTGAAGGGGCCGGAGGCAAAGGAGACGCTCGTCGCGTTGAACTCGTACGGGTTCCTTCTGATTGAACAGGGCAAGCCGGCCGAGGCCGAGCCGTTGTGGAGGGAGGCGTACCAGACGGGCAAACGGGTCTTCGGGCCCGATCACCCGGATGTGTTTGTATGGACGAACAACCTCGCCGCGTTGTTGAACGAGCGGGGGAAGATCGCTGATGCCGAGATTCTTCATCGGGAAGCGTTCGAGAGCAGCCGGCGTCTGCGTGGCGAGGACCATCCGCAGACTCTGATGTGCCTTCGGAATGTCGCGAGCTGCTTGAAGGGACAGGCGCGGTACTCGGAAGCCGAGCCGATCTACAGGGAGCTGCTCGAGAAGCGGCGGCGGGTGCTCGGCGACGATCACCCGAGCACCATCGACGCGGTCGCCGATCTGGGCATGCTTTTCACGGCGCAGCGCCGGTATGCGGAGGCCGAACCGCTGGCGCGCGACGTGCTCGAGCGGAAGCGGCGCGTCTTGGGCAACGAGCACCCGTCGACGCTGAACGCGCTGGGCAACCTGGGGTACACCCTGCGTCCGCAGGGAAGGTACGAAGAGGCGGACCGGCTTAGTCGTGAGGTGTTCGAGATTCGTCGACGGGTTCTCGGCGAGGAGCACCCCGCCACCCTGACGACGGCGAGCAACCTCTGTTTCTCGCTGTTGGACCAGGGGAAACTGGCGGAGGCCGAAGCCATGGGACGCGACGTCCTGGAGAAGCGTCGGCGCGTGCTCGGCCCCGAACACCCCGACACGCTGGTGTCGACGAACATTCTCAGCCAGACGATCCGCAGGCAAGGCAGGTTGGCGGAGGCCGAGTCGAGCATGCGGCCGACGCTGGAAGCGTCGCGCCGGCTGATGGGTCCGGACCACCCGGATTCGATCCTCTACGGAGCGAACTTCGGCGGGCTGCTGCTGGAGCTCCAGAAGGACTCGGAGGCGGAGTCGTTGCTCACCGAAACGCTCGAGCGAGCCACGCGGGTGCTGGGCCCGAAGCACCCGACGACCCTGAACATCATGATCATCACCGGCTCGCTGCGGAAGGAGCAGTCAAAGCCCGCCGAGGTGCTGGCCCTGCTCGCGCCCGTTGAGAGCGACGCCCGGGCCGCGTTCACGGGATCGGCAGTCACTCGGGTCGCCACGCTGCTGTCGGACCTTGGCTGGGCCAGGGCCGCGCTCGCCAAAGCTCCGGCGGAGTTCGCCGCGGCGGAGGCGAGTCTTGTCGAGGCCCGTGATATCTTCGTCGCCGCTCAAGGCGAGCGGGACGGGTCGGCCGTCGAGTGCGCGAAGGTGCTCTCCGGGCTCTACGCCGCGTGGGAGAAGGTCGAGCCCGCGAAGGGGTACGGCACCAAAGCCGCGGAGTGGGACGCGAAGGCCCGCGATACGAAGTAGGAGGGCGGTCGTCGCCGATTGAGCTGCCGCCGCACCCCCGTCGGGTGAAGGCGGCGTTGTCATTTCGTTGTGAGGCATGTCACCCACGGGAATGGTCTTCTCGTGGCCGGGGTGATCGCCCGCGCGGGCTGGTCCAGGGGTTGTTGGCACCGGATTCCCGCGAGGCCCGTCGGGGGTGTCCTTGCGAACAAGTGCTCATTATACGATTATTGAAGACTACTTTGTACACAAATGTGGCCGCGCGGTTAGTATCAATGTGTAGGCCTCAGACACTCCGTTCTGGAGACTGAAAGCCGTCCGCATCGCGCGGACGGCCACCCGAGGCGCTCGGCGGCCGGCGCGTGCGACGGTTGGCCGGGGTCGCTCCGACGCGCGCGATTCGGAAGGAGATCACTTTGAAAGCTCGATCCGCAGGCGTTCTCTCGTCCCCCGTCGTTCGTGCCGCGGCGGTCGCCGCTGTTGTGCTGGTCGTGGCGACGCGTCCATCGTCCGCCACCAACTCGATCCGCAACGCGTTCACGGCGCGGTACCCGACCTCCACCCTGCTCACGCAGGCGCAGAGCGCGACCGGAAGTTCGTGCTACGCGTGCCACCAGCCCACGAACACGAGCAACCCGGGCAACTGCTACAAAGAGTCTCTTGCCCTTCGTATCGCTGCCGGCCGGACGGCGGCTCAGGCGATTCAAGACGTCGAGCTTCTCGACTCGGACGGTGACGGCGTCGCCAACCGCGAGGAGATCCTGACCCCGCGGACCGACCTCGCGGGACAGATCGGCTACAACCCCGGTCTCGTGGGTGCCACCGGCACGGATCCCTGTGCCACGAATCCGAACACGGTGGTGACCAACCGGCCGGAGACTCCCCCTCCTCCCTTCTGCCCCGCGGATTTCAATCACGACAGCGGCGTCGATGGCGACGACGTCATCGCATTCTTCGGCGCGTGGGACGCCGGTGACATCTCGGCCGACTTCAACGGCGACGGCGGGGTCGATGGCGAC
>JBMOHX010000092.1:0-11900 GCA_049317625.1 Phycisphaerales bacterium | reverse complement strand
ACACGGGCGATGACCACGCACCGGTTCGCGTTCAAGGAGATCGAGCGGGCGTTCAAGATGATGCAGACCAAGGATGACGGGATGATCAAGCCACTGATCTCGTTTGGGTGAGAGGATTGGAGTTGGTGCCGCGCGAGCGGTGCCGATCAGAAGGTCTGGCGCGCTGTCGCTGATTGCTCGCCCCGCGTCGTTGGGGTCGATCGCTCCGTGTCAAGCCACGCCACGCCCGCTTGACTATAGCCCCGGGAGCGCACATACTTGCATCGTGACGCAAGGAAGCAAGCGATAGGCGCGGGCCGCAGCGCTCTGTCTCTGCCGCCCTGTGGCCGCGATCGAAGGTCTTTCCTACAGGCTTCGGCGAGCGGCCCGACGCGGCGAGAGCGGAGCGTGTGCTGCTTGTGTGCCCCATGCATCACTGGAGATCCGACGATGACGACCGAACCCCGTTCCTGCTGCTCCGATTCGTGCTGCCCGCCGAGCGTTTCCGATGCCGACGCGGTGCGCGTGAAGGTCCGTGAGGGTTACGCGAAGATCGCACAGGGTGGATGCTGCGGCCCGAGCGGGAGCGGCGGCGGGTGCTGCGGCGCGACCGCGTTCACCCCCGAGCAGCTCGCGCACGCAATCGGGTACACTGGCGTCGAACTGGCGGCGTCGCCGGGCGGCGCGAACATGGGTCTCTCGTGTGGGAACCCGACCGCGTTGGCGTCGCTCCGCCCCGGCGAGGTGGTGCTCGATCTAGGTGCGGGCGGGGGCTTTGATTGCTTTGTCGCGGGGCCGAAGGTCGGCCCGACCGGTCGTGTGATCGGCGTGGACATGACGCCCGACATGCTCACAAAGGCGCGCCGGAACACGGCCTCGTACCGCGAGCAGACAGGCCTGAACAACGTCGAGTTCCGTTTGGGAGAGATCGAATCGCTCCCGGTTGCCGACGCGAGCGTCGACGTCGTGATCTCCAACTGCGTGCTCAATCTCTCGCCAGACAAGGCCCGTGTGTGGAACGAGATCGCCCGGGTGCTGAAGCCGGGCGGGCGCGTCGCCGTGTCCGATCTGGCGCTCGTGAAGCCTCTGCCGGAGGCTGTCAAGGCCGACGTTGAAGCCCTCATCGGTTGTGTTGCCGGAGCGGTTCTCGTGGAGGAGACGCGGGCGATGGCGCTCGCGGCGGGGTTGTCCGACGTCGTGCTGAGCTCCAAGCCGCAGTACATCGAAGCGATGACAAACTGGGAAGACCCGCTCTACACGAGCATCGTCGCCAACCTTCCCGCCGGGAGCAAGCCGAGCGACTACGTCACGAGCCTTGACGTGTCCGCGGTCAAGCGTTGAGCGGCGATGCGGCAGCACGGCGGCCGCGTGGCGTGACCGCCATGCCGCGAGTGCCAGTCCGCCTCAACCGAACCCTGACGCGGGTCGCGTGCGAAGGCCCAACGGCGGGCTTCGTTGCTCTCGCCAGTGTTCGGGACACTGCAGAAGGCTCCAGCCGCGATGCACGCTGTTGCCACGACTCCATGGGGACTTGGCAAGCCCGAACGCTTCAAGAACGCCAAACCAGCCGGGGCTAGAGTTGTCCATGGAGTCGGCTTCGGCAAGCCCCGACGATCAGCCTCCCGGTTCGCCCGGCATCCCCGGCGGCGAAGCGGGCAGCGACCCATTGCTCAACGTGCTGTACGACCACCTGCGGGCGATCGCCCACCAGCGCATGAGCGCGGAAAATGCCGGGCACACGCTGCAGGCCACCGCGCTGGTCCACGAGGTCTACCTGCGGATCGGGCAGGATCGGCGCGTGCCGTTCAAAGACCGGGCCCATTTCTTCGCCACCGCGGCCGAGGCCATGCGCAGGATCCTTATCGACCACGCTCGCGCAAAGGGTGCCGCGAAGCGGCGGCCCCGGGGGGCCGAGTTGCTTTCGGTCGTCAATCTGGCCGAGCATCCGGATTCTGATCAAATCATGGCGCTCGATGCCGCTCTGAAACGCTTGGAGGCTGCGGAGCCCGAGGTCGCGGCGGTGGTCCGTCTGCGGTTTTTCGCTGGGCTCAGCGGCGAGGAGACGGCCGAAGCGTTGGCGATCTCGCCGCGGCAGGTCGATCGGTTGTGGGCCTATGCCCGCGCGTGGCTAGCGCGGGAAGTTCCGGCGGAATGAAAGATGGTTGACCGCTCGATAGTTCGCGAGCTCTACGCAGAAGCGGCGGAACTTCCCGCCGACCAGGTGGCCGCGTTCCTGGACCGAGCGTGCGGGCCTGATGCCGAGCTTCGGCGCGAGGTCGAGTCGCTGCTGGCGGCCGCGGCACAGCGTCCGCAGTTTCTCGGCGCACCGACCGCCGCGCCGCCCGGTATGCCGGCAGGACCGGGCGAGCAAGCGGGGAGCACGATCGGCCGTTATCACCTGTTGCAGGAGATCGGCCAGGGCGGGTTCGGCCAAGTGTTCATGGCCGAGCAGCGCGAGCCGGTGCGCCGGATGGTGGCGCTGAAGGTCATCAAGCTGGGGATGGACACCAAGCAGGTGGTCGCTCGCTTCGAGCAGGAGCGTCAGGCCCTGGCGATCATGGACCACCCAAACATCGCGAGCGTGTTCGACGCGGGGGTCACGGATTCCGGCCGGCCGTACTTCGTGATGGAACTGGTCCGAGGATTGCCCATCACGAAGTTCTGTGACGAACAACGACTGACGATGCGGGAGCGCATCGACTTGTTCGTGACCGTGTGCCACGCCGTGCAGCACGCCCACCAGAAGGGGATCATCCACCGGGATATCAAGCCTGGCAACGTGCTCGTCACGCTGCACGACGGGCGGCCCGTCCCGAAGGTGATTGATTTCGGCATCGCGAAAGCAATGCACGGTCGCCTCACCGAGAAGACGCTGTTTACCGAGATGAGTCAGTTCGTCGGGACGCCGGCCTACATGAGCCCGGAACAGGCGGAGATGTCCGGGCTCGACATCGACACACGCAGCGACGTGTACTCGCTCGGGGTGCTGCTCTACGAGCTCGTCACCGGAACGACTCCCTTCACAGACAGAGAGTTGCTCGAGAAGGGGTATGCCGAGATCCAGCGCGTGATCCGAGAGGTCGAGCCCCCGCGCCCGAGCACGCGAGTGAGTTCGCAGCGCGACACCATCGCGTCGGTCGCCGCTCAGCGGCGTGCAGATCCCACCCGGCTCCCCGCGCTGCTCCGCGGCGAGGTGGACTGGATGGTGATGAAGTGCCTCGAGAAGGACCGGCGTCGGCGCTACGACACCGTCGATGCGTTGTGCGCAGATCTCGTGGCGTACGCGGAGGGCCGCGAGGTGACCGCGGTACCACCGAGCGCTGCCTACCGCGCGCGGAAGTTCGTCTCCCGCAACCGGGGCCTGGTGACGGCCGGCGGGATCGTGCTCGCCACACTCCTGCTCGGAGTGACGGGCACGGCGATCGGCCTCGTGCGTGCTCGCGAGTCGCGGACCGAAGCAATCAAGAACGCCACGCTCGCCGATGCGAACGCGAAGAAGGCCGGCGAGGAAGCCACCCGCGCGGACGCGCAGGCGGCGGAAGCTCTCGCGAGCGCCCGGGCCGCGGAGGCCGTCAACGAACTGATGAGATCGATGATCGGCCGCGCCAACCGCGCCAAAGAAGAGGGGCGGACCGATGTGACTGTGCGTGAGGTGATGGACGCGGCCGCGGCGGATCTCGAATCGGGGGCGACGACGCGCGAACCGCGCGTCGCGACGACGCTCGCGAAGACCATCGCTGAAACCTACCGCGAACTGAATCTTCTGGAGCCCGCGGAGCGGATGATGCGGCTCTATCACCGCCTGACGGGCGAGCACTTCGGCCAGAAGAGCTTCGAGAGAGCCGAGAGCGCGAACACCCTGGGGGGGGTCCTCAAGAAGCGGGGAAACCTCGCTGAAGCGAGGGAGTTCTACGCCCTCGCCAGGGCGATCGCCGCGGAGTTGGGGGACCGCGGCGTCGAGCTGGGCGCGGCGTCGGTCGTGAACGAGGCGGTCATCGACGCGGAGACGGGCAATCTGGAAAAGGCGCAGAGCGACCTGCAGAGTGCCCTGACTCTGCTCGAGAGCAAAGGGCTGGCCGGAAGCTCGATCGCCGTCACGGCCACCAATAATCTGGCGGTCATCCTGTGGAACTCGGGAAAGCGGAGCGAGGCGCAGGAGGTCTACTCCCGCTTCCTGGAGTTACTCCGCGGCCGGGGCCGGGAGCCTGAACGGGCCGAGATGCTGCGCACCCTGGCCGTCTTCCAGTCCGCTCAGCGCGAGTTTGTCGCGGCCGAGAAGTCCGCCGAGGAAGAGGTGGCGATCTGCCGCAAGTTGTATGGCGATCGGCACCTCAGACTCGCGTCGGCGTTGGAAGGCTATTCGCTTGTTCTGAGGGCTTGCTCCAAGTCGAAGGAAGCGATCGCCGCGGGGCGCGAAGCGGTGGCGATCTACCGCGCTCTGCTCGCGCCGAAACACACATCGCTTGTGGCAAGCCTCGGCAAGCTCGGGATGGTCTTGGTCGACGCGGGCGAGTTCGCGGAGGCCGAGCCCATCCTCCGTGAGGAGTGCGAGCTTTCGGCCACGCTCATGCCCCCAGGAGACCCGGGGTTCGTGAACGCACGGTACTTGCACGCACGAGCCCTCTTTCAACTCGGCAGGGTGTCAGAGGCCGAGCCCATTCTTCGCCAAGCCCTCGCCGACTCGGAGGCCACGATGCCCGAAGGCAATCGCCACTGGTGGATGCGGGGCGCTTCGGGGTGCCTGCTGGCGGGTGTCGTGGCGGACATCGCGGAGAAGACTGCGGATCCAGTGGAGCGGCTGAGGCGCACCGAGGAGGCGACGGCGCTGGTCAGCACTTACGCGGATCGCCTGCTGGGCGTGAAGAACGAGATGGGCCCGAGGAACAGCCGCATGGTGATCGTGTCCTCGCTCGATCAGGTCGTCGCAGCGTGCGAGGTCGCGGCCCGGGTGGCACCCAGCGCGGAGCGCGAAGCGGCCGTCACGACGTGGCGTGCCCGGCGCGACGAGTTCATCGCGGGTCTCGCCAAGTAGCGAGCTGCGGGATGCCGGACGGGCGGCATTTGACGATTCGGAGATGAGTGAAGCGATTTCCGGGCGCTGTTCCTGCGCGGTTCTCGCTTGGGGCATGAGCCTGCCATTCGCGGCGGGCCCCAAAGGAGCACCCGATGCGAAGCCGCGTCCTGTCCATTCTCGGATCTCTGGCCCTGACAGCCGCCGCCGCGGCACAGTCGACCGCCTTCACCTACCAGGGCGAACTGAAGTCGAGCGGGGTTCCCGCCAACGGCACGTTCGACCTGCGGTTCTCGCTGTTTAACGCCGCGGGTGGCGGGCTGGTGATGACCGCTCCGGTCTGCATCGACAACCTTCAGGTGACCGACGGCCACTTCTCGGCCACGATCGACTTCGGCCGGGCCTTCGTCACCGCGGGGTCCCGGTTCATCCAGATCGACGTGCGTCAGGACACCGGGCTCGACTGCGCCAACCTCACCGGCTTCACCACGATGACCCCGCGCTCGCAGGTCACCGCCGCGCCATCAGCGATCTACGCCCACGTCGCCTCTGGCCTCACGCCCCCCAACGGCACCGGGATCAATGCCGTGTCCGTGGACTCCGCGGGCAAGGTCGGCATCGGCACAACGGCGCCGACGCACAGCGTGCACGTCGCCACCGTGGGTCCCACGATCGCGCTGCAAGATACCGCCCCGGCCTCGCAGCAGGCCGGGTATGTGAGTTACCGTGACAACGGCAACGTCGAGCGCGCCTGGGTCGGGTACGGCTCGCCCGGCGACACAGACTTCTCGATCGTGAACGCTCGCAGCGGCGGGGACATCGTGCTAAACCCGTTCTCGGGGAACGTGGGCATCGGAACCGCCACGCCGGCGGCGAGGCTGGAGGTGCGGGGCGATGTGCGGCTGGGTTCCAGCGGGCAGTATTTTGCGGCCTCGGGCGAGCAGAACCTCCGCATTCTGCGCGGGAGCATCACGACAGCGGGCAATCCGTTCTTTGGAGCGGGGTGGACGTCGACCCGGATCAGCACCGGCTGGTACTCGGTCACGTACAACACGGGCTTCGGTGACGCCCCGACGGTGGTGGCGATGTCCGCGTCGTCGCTGAACGTCTTCGTCACGCTGACCAACGACAACGGGGCTGGGTTCGACCTTCAGGTGCGGAACGCGAGCGGCACGCTGGTGGATGCACCGCTGCGCTTCATCTCTGTGGGTGTTCGGTAGCACGCGTTTTCGCACTTTACCCGCACGACTTCCAAGCCGTCACGCTTTCAGGAGACTCGCATGAATCGCCCCCTCGCCGCTGCCGTGGTTTCGTTTCTTGCTTCGCTCGTTCTCGCGGTACCGGCAGCCGCCCAGTCCACCGCCTTCACGTACCAGGGCAACCTCAACAACGCCGGCCAACCCGCCAGCGGGCTCCATGACTTCCGGTTCACACTGTTTGATGCGGCGTCGGGCGGGGCTCAGGTCGGCGTCACGCAGTGTGTCGACAACCTCCTGGTCTCCGACGGGCTCTTCGTGGCAACGGTGGATTTCGGAGCGCAGTTCGCGTCGACAACGCCGCGGTTCCTTCAGATCGAGGTGCGCGCCGACACGGGGCTGACCTGCAGGAACCTCGCGGGCTTCGTGAGTCTCGCAGAGCGTCAGGCCGTCACCTCCGCCCCAGTTGCCAGCCACGCCAAGGTGGCGAGCACCGCCTTCTCGCTCAGCGCTCCGGACGGCTCGTCACCGAACGCGGTGATCGTCGACAACGCGGGCAAGGTCGGCATCGGCACCGCGGCACCAACGCACACCGTGCACATCGCCACCGTCGGTCCCACGATCGCCCTGCAAGACACCGCGCCCGCCTCGCAGCAGGCGGGTTATGTCAGCTACCGCGACAACGCCAACATTGAGCGGGCGTGGGTCGGTTATGGCTCGCCTGGAAACCCCGATTTCTCGATTGTGAATGCTCGAAGCGCCGGGGACATCGTGCTCAGCACGCTCGGCGGCGGTCGGGTGGGTATCTGCACCGCGAGCCCTGTCGCCTCGCTTGATGTCGCCGGCGACACTCGCATCAGCGGCCCGCTCAACGTCGCGAACGGCCAGATCAACCTCCTCACCCCCGCCACACGAACCTACACGGTCCATCACTACGACCTCGTCGAGAGGGACCTGGGCACCGGTGGCAACTTCTCCCGCACGGACACCGGCCTCAACGTCTTCGGAAACGCGAATGACTTCGCGTGCGGCGTTCATCTTCCCGATGGAGCGACGGTGCTCGCGATCGAGGCGTTTGGCCACGACGGCTCGACCAACGACATCACCGTGACGTACGGCCGCACAGCCCTCACCGGGGGTTCCGCACCGCTGGCGCTCGTCACCAGCAACAACGCGAGCAGCTCCTGGCAGACCACGACCATCGTCTCTCCCCTCGTGAACAACAACACGAACGCCTATTGGGTGAAGGTCCGGCTCGGCGCTGGGATTGCGCCGTCTGACCACACGCTCATCGCCGTCCGGATCCGGTACAGCATCTCGACGCCGCTGCCGTAAGCCCGCCATCGCGGATTTCTGTCGCCCCTCGCCCGGTTCCCCCGCTTGTAGCCCTGAGACCCCTTTCCAGGAGATTGACCCATGTTGAAAGCCATCGTCACCGCCAGCACCCTCGCCCTCGCAGCCCTTGCCCACGCCCAGTCCACCGCGTTCACGTACCAGGGCCAGATCAAGGACGGAGCGACTCTCGCCTCCGGCCTCCACGACATCCGTTTCAGCCTCTTCGATGCCGCGACGGGCGGCACGCAGATCGGCACCACGCTGTGCTTGAACAACGTCTCCGTTACCGACGGGGTGTTCACGGCCAGCCTCGATTTCGGCCAGCAGTTCGCCACGCCGGGCGCTCGCTTCCTGGCGATCGAAGTCCGGCGTGACACCGGCCTCGCCTGCTCGAACACGACGGGCTACACCCTGCTCGGATCGCGGCAGGCGCTGACGGCCTCGCCCCTCGCGAACCACGCCAAGTCGGCGTTCGCGCTGGATGCCGCGGACGGCTCGCCGGCGAACGCGGTGTTCGTGGACAACGCCGGGTTGGTGGGTATCGGCACGACGACCCCGGGCAGCCTGCTGCACGTCTTCGGCAACCGCCCGGAACTGCGTCTGCAGGACGACGATCTTTCCGGGAGTTTCACGCAGATCGATGACCCGAGCGCCGGACAGATGCGGATCAACAAGGTCTCCACCGCCACGATTTCGCTGATCGACATCAACCCGCAGATCGCCAATGGGACCAGCGACGCCGCGGTTCGGTTCTTCCGCGAGACCAACACCACGGGCATTCGGCGTGTGTTGTTCCACAGCGGCAACAACAGCGCCGCGACATCCGCCGAGATCGGCGTGGGTGGTCGGAGCTCGTACTTTCAGTTCGACGGCGGGTTCTTCGGCATCGGCACCGCGTCCCCAGTTTCGACCCTGCACGTCGCAAAGTTCGGAGGAATCCCCGCCGGCGGTCCGGCGCTCACCCTCCAGGACACAGGTGCCAACAGCACACAATCCGGCTACGTCAGCTTCCGCAACGGCAGCGGCACAGAGACCGGCTGGATGGGCTACGGCACCCCCGGCAGCCCGCACATGACCATGATCAACGCCCGCGCCGGGGGCGACATCTTCATCACCCCCGCCGCCGGCCGCGCCGTCAAGGTGCCCGTCCTCGACCTCACCGGCGCCGACCTCGCGGAGGAGTTCCCCGCGAGCGAAATCCTCGAGCCCGGCACCGTTGTCGCCATCGACCGCAACAACGCCGGCAAGCTCTGCATGTCCCGCGGCTCGTACAACCGCTGCGTCGCGGGCGTCGTCAGCGGCGCGAACAACTTCTCCGTGGGCGCGGTGCTTGGCAACCTCCCCGGTCATGAGGACGCCCCCGCGATCGCGCTCTCCGGCCGCGTCTATGTGAAGTGCGACGCCTCCAACGGCGCGATCGAGCCCGGCGACTTGCTCACGACCTCCGACGCTCCCGGCCACGCGATGAAGGCGACCGACGGCGACAAGTCCCACGGCGCCGTCATCGGCAAGGCGATGGGACGGCTGGAGGCTGGCGAGCGAGGCCTCGTTCTTGTGCTCGTCAATCTGCAGTGAGCGATCGGAGAGGAGGAACTGTTATGAAACGCGAACTGTCGTGGTTGCTGCCCTGCGTCGCACTCCTGCCGTCGCTCTCGCTCGCCGACCACATCATCGAGATCCGTGTGTCGGCCAAGATCATCGAACTGCGCGGGGGCGGTTCCCCGCAGGGTTCGGGCGACATCGCCCAGTCAATCGAGATCATCAATGACCGTCTCGATCAGAACGGCCGCGGGTACCGCCTGGTGCTCGTCGATCCGATCATCAGCATCGGCGGCGACTTCGACACCGCCCGCCCCAATCCATCCCATTACTATTTCGACAACATCGTTTCGAATCCCGGCGAGCGTCTGAACATGGAAGCCGACGCCGAGGCAAATCCCGCACTCTGGGCCTGGAACTTCACTGCCCTGAACATCTACCTCCACGGGCCGACCCAGGGCTTGGAGTGCACGCACCCCGAGAGCGACCTCGTCGTCATCGGCTCCAGGGACGTGATCAGGTCCAGCATGGTGGAGCACGAGCTCGGCCATTTCTTCGGACTTTGCAACTCCCAGGGTTGCAACTGCAGTTGCTGCGGCACCGACGACGGCGTGCGCGAGTGCACGAGCCCAGGGAGCGACGGCATCGCCGACACGCTCCCCGACCTCCCGTGCTGGCGAGAGGACACGCTCGCACAGTTCAACTTCGGCACCACGTACGACAACTTGACGGCCGAACAGAGAGACCGTGTTGATAAAGCCATCCGCAACGTCATGAGCTTTCGTGGCGCGAATCCCATCCAGTGCGGCGAAGGCCCCGCCGGCATCTATCTCACCGAAGGACAGCTCGACCGCTGGGCCGACGCGGCAAGCACGAGCCGAGTCGCCGTGTGCGACGGCCGAACGTTCTTCGTGCAGGCCGGAGCTGGTGGCATCCAGACCGGTCGCAGCGGGGTTCCGTTTGATCGGGTCGTCGAGGGCGTCACCGCGGCCAACAGCGGCGGCGACATCATCATGATCCGCGCGGGAACCTACCCCGAGCGGTTCACCATCCGCAACCCCGTCACGCTCCGCACGCCCCGCGGCCACGTTGCTCGCATCGGGGGTTGAACAGGCGGTTGGCGATCATCTCTCTGACTCAGCACCCAGCCACAGTCTCGAAGGAACTCCGATGAAACTGACACGCATCCTCCTCAACCTGCTCGCTCTCTTCTCCGCCGCACCGGCAGCCCGCGCCGACACGACGATCGAGATCATGCTGCTCTACAAGGTCATCCGCAACCCGGTGGATGGCAGCTTCCCCCCCGGGTACAGCGAGGCCGGACTCCTCGCCGCAGTGGATCGGATGAACGAGATCCTGGAGTCCGTGGGCAGCGTGTACCGCTTTCGTGGCGGCTTCGCGAACCCGATCGGCACCGTCGGCGGATTCGATCGCCCGGACCCGAGTGCCTACTACCTCAACAACCTTCTCGCCGACCAATCGCGGCTCGCGGACTTCGTGAGCGACGCGAACGAAGTGGGGTGGCTTTACCATCACTCCCAGACCAGTTTCAACATCTATATCAATCAGGGCTCCAGGACCACCACGTGCATCTCACCAAGTGCTCCCGTCCTCGTGATGGACGGCTTCACCAGCGCGTCGGCGACCATTCAACTCCACCAGATCGGGCACCTGATGGGTTTGTGCAACACCCAAGGCTGTTCGTGCGTCTGCTGCCCCTCCGGTTCCACAGGCGAGTGCGCCACCACGCCCGGCAGCGACGGCCTCTCCGACACGCTCCCAGACCTGCCGTGCTGGGATCAGAACCAGATCTCCCAGCACAGTTTCGGGTCCGACTACTTCCAGCTCAACTCGCTCGTACGGGACGCGGTCGACGACGTCTTCTTCAACGTGATGGCACTGCACAGCCGTTCCCAATGCGGTCAACTCGCCCCTATCTCCAGAATGACCGAGCAGCAACTCGAGCGCTTCGCCGACACCGCGAGCGGGCTGCGCGTGAACTGGTGCGACGGGATGACCTTCTTCGTTGACGACAACGCGCCCTTCTTCCAGAACGGCCGGAGTGTCAACCCGTTCGCACGTGTGGCCCAAGGCATCGCCGCGGCCGACGGCGGCGGCGACATCATCATGATCCGCGCCGGGAACTACCCCGAACGTCTCATCATCCGCAACCCCGTCACCCTCCGCGCGCCCCGCGGCCAGACCGCGCGCATCGGGCAGTGACCTCGACCTCTCTCCCGCAACTCCCAAAGGAACACAAGTGAAACTCGCTCTCCTGCTCTCTCTCCTCTCGTGCGCCGGCTCCACACTCGCCGCGCCTCCCGAGTCCCCGTCCGCCGAAGCCCAGCGCAACCAGTCGCTCGACGTGAGCGCCAGCCAACTCGTCGGCGTCACCGTGGTCGAAGCCACGCCCGGCTACGCGATCGTGCAAACCCAGATCAACGGCCAGCTCGTCTCGCTCTACCTCGAACCCCACACCCTCCGCTCCCCCAACTTCGAAGTCTGGGCCACCCACCCCAACGGCACCATGCAGAAGCTCGCCGTCCTCCCGCCCTCCCACACCGTCCGCGGCACCGTCATTGGTTGGGACTCCACCGTCGTCGTCGGCTCGCTCAACAACGGCCAGTTCTCCGGCCGCATCAAGACCGCCAACTTCGGCACCTGGGCCATCCAGCCGCTGTCGACGGTCACGCCCGGCGCGCCCGCCGGTGCTCACGTGTGTTACTCCGCCGCGGACGTGCTCTCCACCGGTCACATGTGCGGCGTCACAGACGCTCAGCCTCCCGCGGGACCGATCGCCGGACAGGCACCCGCGCCCCACGCCGTGCATCCCGCGCCCG
>JBMOHX010000091.1:0-11910 GCA_049317625.1 Phycisphaerales bacterium | reverse complement strand
AGCGACCGCGTGTACTCCAATCCGGGAATACCCGCGAGCGCGTTCTCCATCGGGAACGTCACCTGCTGCTCAACCTCGAACGGCGACAGGCTCGCCGCGATCGCGTTGATCTGCACCTGGTTGTTCGTGATGTCCGGTACCGCATCAACCGGAAGCTGCTTGAGCTTGTAAGCCCCCACCGCAGCCACCACCGCGGTCACCACCACGATGAACCAGCGGTTCTTGATCGAGAAGTGCAACAGTGCTTCGAGCATGAAACAAGTCTCCTCCGCGGCATCGCGCGGGCGGGTCTAGTGCTGGTGCGCCGCCGAGCCCTTCCCGAGCTCCGCCTTCAGAATGAACGACCCCGCGACAACAAACTGCTCCCCTTCGACAAGCCCGCCCGAGATCGGCACAAGCCCGCCGACCGACTTGCCGCGCGTCACCGCTCGCTTCGCGAAGGTGTTCGGCTCGTTTGCCACCGGCACAAAGACCGCCGGCCCGCCCTCCACCGTCTGAATCGCTTCGTCCGGCACCGCAACAACCGGCACCGGGTCCTGTCCATCCGGCGCCGTCAGCACGATCTCCGCTTGCGCGAACATCCCCGGTTTCAGCGCCAACTCCTCCACCGGCACACCGATCCGCACCTGCGCCGTCCGGGTCGTCGGATCAACAAAGGGCGCGATGAACTCCACACTCCCCTCGAACTTCCGCGCGTCCGTGCCGCCCCCGGATCCAACCGTGATCCACGCCCCCGCCCCGATCGCGATGCCCATCAACTGCGCCTCGGGCACGTCCGCCAGCACCCACAACGTCCGCGTGTCGGCGAGCACCATCAACGAGTCGCGGTCGGGGTTTACGATCTCGCCCGGCGTGACCTCGCGCTGCACCACCATCCCGTCGATCGCCGCCCTGATCGCGTAGCGGGGCGCGATCTCCCCCGACGACTCCAGCTTCGCCACTTCTTCGTGGTTCATCCCTAGGAGGTGCAACCGGTTCTCCGCCGCCACCGCCTCGGCTTCCGCCGCCCTGACATTCGCGATCGCCGACTTGTACTCGATCTCGCGCCGTTGCACCTCGGTGAGCGAGATGCCCTGCGATTGCTCGAGCAGACCCTTGGCACGCTCCCAGGCGACCTTCGCAAGGTCAACGCCCGGCCCCGCCGTGAGCACCGCCGTCTTCTTCTGAAGGAATTCGGCCTGCGCCTCGCCGAGTTCGGGGCTCTCCACAATCACCAGCTCCTGCCCCGTCTTCACCACCTCGCCAAGCCGCGCTTTCACCTCCACCGCGCGCCCCCGCAGCGGAGAACCCACGTGCGCCATCGCCTCGGCGTTGAACGCCACCCGCGCGGGCGCCAGCACCGTCGGCCTGAGCACCCACATCTGCGCCGCCTCGACCTTCACGCCGTACCGCTCCAGGGCCTCTGCGGAAAGAGACACCTCGTCCGTGTGCCCCTCTTCGCCCTCGCCGTGGTCGTGCCCCGCGTGCGCGTCGACCGCCGCGGCGGGCTTCTCGCCGTGATCGTGCCCGTCGTGCTCGGAGTGCTTCTCGCACCCGGCAAGCAGGACAACGGCGCTCAACGCCACCACGCAGGGTGCCGGCAACCGCCGAAGTGCGTGCGAGTTGTCAATCCGTTCTGGCATTCGAGTGTTCATGAATGAGGGTCTCGGTTTGGTCGGGCAAAGCCCGACGTTGGGAGTTTCGGAGGAACTACTTGACGCCGCCTTCTGATGGCCCCGACGCGTTCACGCGGCTCGCCGGCCCCGGACCGCCGACCGCCCGCTGCAACCGGATCGCCGCGAGGGCAGCTCTTTGATCGAGTTCGACGGCCTTGGCCTGCGCGGCGTGCAGGTCCTGCTCTGCAAGCAGGAGCGCGGTCGCGTCGCTCTGCCCGGCGCTGAAGGACGCCTCCGCCTGGGCCCGGCGCTTTTCCTGGAGCGGGATGAGCTCCATCCGCACCCGCCGCGCGTTGTCCCGCGTGCGGGCGAGGGACTCGAGCGCCCGTCGCACGTCTTCGATCACGTGCCGCTTCGCCCGCACGAGCTCGTGGCGTGCCTCAATCTGCTCGGCGCTCACACGCTCAGCCCTCACACCGCCCGAGTCGAAGATCGGCACCGGCACAGACAGCTCCGGGCCGGCCTGCCAACCGCCGTCTCGCTGCGCTTGAACGCCGCCGCTCGCCCCGTCGAACGCGAGCATGCGGGCGAGCCCGAGTTCGTCGCCGAGCGCCGCGAGCAGCCAGACGCACTCCTGTATCTCCGGCCGACACCGCAGCCCCGCATCAATCCACACCGACTCCGGAACGTCGGTCAGAGTCGGTGGCGTCCAAGGCTCGAGCCGCCAGTCCGCCCCCGCCGATGGACGCCCGATGAGGCGAGCCAGCCGCAGGCGTTCGTCCCGCAGTTCCTGAGTCCTCTCAGCGATCTCGACATCCAGCTCGATGCGCTGCGTTTCCAGGGTGGTCACGTCTCCTCGAATACCTTCCCCCGCGGCAAGCCTCGCCTTCGCGAGCTCGACGACCTTGCTCAAGATGCTTGCCCGCTGGTCGAGCACGAGGAGCAGTTGCTCGAGCGCCTGCGCCGTCGCGTACCGCTCCTGCACCTCGGCCACCAGGTCGATGGTCGTCGTGATCACCTCCGCCGACGCTTGGCGCAGCCGGTTGTCCGATGCACGCGACCTCCCGGGGATCGTCAGGATCGCGATGATGTCCTGCGCGAGCGCCGCCTCGATCAACGGCTTGCCGCCCCCTTCCGGAACTCGGAACGCGAGGCTCAAGATCGGGTTCGGCAACAGCCTCGTCTGCTTCGCGTCCGCCAACGCAACTCGCACCCTGGCGAGCGATGCCTGCACTCCCGGATCGGTCGTCACCGCCAACCTCACGGCTTCTGGCAGCGTCAGTTCGGAGGGCGCGTCCGGTTCATCGTCCGGCCCGCCGTCCACTCTGAACACGACAGCATCGGCAAGCCCCGCGGCCTCGCCGGCCGCGGCTTCCGATTGGGTATCCGGCGGCGGCGCGGATGCGCAGCCGCTCGTCATCAGCACGGAAAACGAAACAACAACTGGGATGAGCAACGTCGGACGCTCGCGCGTCGCGCTCTGCAGGAACCGCCGAACCCACGTGGGTCTTCGGCGAGGTCGCGTAGCCATAGGTTGTGATCCATCGGTCTGTTGGTGGACGTGCCCAGCGCGCTGCCCTTGTCGATTCGACGAGGACCGGGCTCATCTCGAACCCCGAGCGCGCACAGAAAGCCCTACGTGACACTTCGTTCGCCACGAAGCCCACGCGGGTGGCCTCTACACCATCAACACGATCGTTCGAATACAGACCAGTTCGGGCGGCGGATCCACCGCCCGCTGTTCAACCGGCGCTCCCGACCGAACGGGAGGCGTGGGTTCGGAGACCTTCGCCGCCGGCACCGACTCCGGCGCGGGCAACTCGAGCAATGCAAGCTGCGACGGAGACCGAGTCGTCCCGACGCCGAGGTCTTTGCAAACGGGTGTGTCCTCGCACGGACCAGGCTCCCCGGTATCGCCGTGGCTCGGAGCCCGCTCTTCGCACGCACTCTCGCACTGCCCTTCGACATCGCGATCGCACCCTCCCCACTCGATCCGAGATGCCCCGGATGAGTCGGTGCAACGGACCACGTGCGCGCCGGCCAAAGCATGCATGCCGAAAGCCAGCAGGCAGAGCAACGCGGCGAGTCTGTGAGCAAGCGAGTGGCGCATTCTGAGTACGACGAGTATACGCCCGACACCCGAGGACATTCGACGCTCCGGTAAGGGGGCGAGCAACCGGGAGTTCGCGACAGACCCCGATCGCCCTCGCGGGTGCGGCCACCCCACCAGTTCCCATGCCCCCCGACCCCAATGACGATGGGGGCGCATCGGTTGTGCGACGCGCCCCCGTTGAGTCACCCGCTGCGCGGCTCCAGAAGCCTCCACACGCCTCGATCCCGAACGCGCCGAGTGCATGGACGCAGCATGGATCAGGGCACACCCGACGAGAACCGGTGTCGCGCCCTCGCTCGTTCCGGAGTCCTCAGCGGCGACGCCGACCCGCCGCGATCCCGCCGAGCGCCAGAAGAGCCGCGCTGCCCGGTACCGGGATGATGTCGACATGCCAGTTGTCGATCCCGCAGTCGGTCTCGTAGCTCCCGTTGCCGGAGTTGCCGCGCCAGAAGCCCAACTGCATCACACCGCCGCTCGCCGAGAAATCGGGGTTCGAGCCGGGCAGCAGCACCCCGGCGGGCGTGTACTCCCACATGTCGCTCGCGGAGATCGCGCCCGCGGCGTTCGGTGCCCACGACGAGAACCCCGAGTATGGCATCACCAGAGCCGGATTGTTCAGTCGAAAGTACTTACCGCCCTGAAGGATCGCGAGCCCCGTTCCCTGACCGTTCCCCGGCACCACCGTGGGAGGAAGGAAGTTGATCGAGTCCTCGGAGTACGCGATCGACGTGATCGCCCCCTGAGTGCCCGGGTTGTACAGCGCGTTCACGTTCATATGGAACCCGGTCACGGCGGCGTTGGGCCCGCTCGCCACCAGAATGTCCCGCACCCTCCGGTACTCGTTGGGATTGCCGCCAACCGGCACCTGGAACCCCACGGACGTGCTCCCCACGCCGTTCGCGTTGGTCAGCACCGTCAGCGTCCAGTCGGAGTTCTGAAAGATCCCGTCGAAGTAGCTCGTGACTCCGAGCACCGGCGAAGCCGCCGCCATCACGCACAAGGCCGCCGCGCCCGCCATACCGTACCCACAGTTGATCGCACGATTCATGTTGTCTCCCCTTCAGTTGAAGTCGTCGTCTCCGAGAGCCGCAACTCGCGGTTCCCACGCATGGACTTGCACGCCGAAGGCCGAACCTTGCAACACGATCCGCGATTTCGCTCCGATTCCTCTCTCACACCCCCCGCAACGACGCACGCAGGAAGATGATCGCCCCACCGCCACTCGCCGCCTTCGTCGCCGCGATCTTCTCGCAGATCGCTTCACCCGCCGTTCCGCACTCCGACGAGCCGCACACCGTCACACTCACCACCGGTGAAGTGCTCCGCGGCAGCGCCTCCACAATCGACGCGGACCACATCCGGCTCGTCCATCCGATTCTCGGCGAACTCACGATACCGATCGAACGCGTTCGCTCCATCGAGCCCGCGCTCGCGCAGCCCGAGCCCCAACCAACCGAGAGTCTCTCCACACCGCCCGAGCCCGCCGCCGACGAGCCCGCTGCCGAATCACCAGCGCCTTCCTTCTGGGATGAGTGGACCCGCAGCGTCTCCGCTGGATTCAACGCCTCCGACGGCAACGCCAACGCGATCAATGGCCGCCTCGCGCTCGAAGCCGCGCGAGACACGCCGCTCTTGCGAACCACCGTCGGCGGCGCGTACGTCTACGCGCAAGACGCCGGCGGCGTCCGCAAGGCACGCCTCGACGCCGGGGCCCGAAACGATTGGCGACTGAAGCACTCCCGCTGGCGTGTCTTCGCGACCGCCGCGGCGGAGTACGACCAGTTCGCGGACTGGGACTGGCGCATCACGACGACCGCGGGCCTGGGGTACGCCGTCGTCAAGACAGAACACGCCGAAGTCGTGCTCCGCGCCGGCCCCGGCCTCTCCCGCGAGTTCGGCGGCGAGGACGACACCATCGCGCCCATCGCGGTGGTCGGCGCGGATTTCAACTGGAAGCTCTCCCCGCAGAGCTCGCTCGCGGCGTCGTTCGACGTACTTCCCGACCTCGCCAAGCCGAGTGACTTCCGCACCATCAGCAAGGCCGGGTACGAAGTCCTGCTCGACCACGAGACCAACCTGCTGCTGAAGGTCGGGGGGTCGCACAGACACGACAGCGACCCGGGCGGTGCCGAGCCGAACGACTTCGAGTTCTTCGTCGCCCTCGGGCTCCGATACTGACCGCCACGCGTGAAACCTCTGCATTTCTCGCAACAGAGTTGAACTTCACGCGATGATGTGTACGATACAGTCACGGGCAATACCGCCCCAAAGGAGTACCACCATGTCTGCGTCTTGCAAGAACATGTCGCTGAGCTCCGCCGGTTCCTTCCGCTAACACGGACGTCCGGTCGGCCCGCTCCCACCCCTCACAACTCGCTTGATCACACCATCAATCCCTCGCCCGAGGTAACGGCTCTTGTTTCGCGCTGAACTCCGCGCGACCATCGCCGCCCGGGCCGGAGTATGTCATGGGCAAAGACCGCAGAGCGTCTGAGCGCGATCACTCCGCGCACGCTCGCTGGGACGACGACCGCCGTGAGCGGCGTCGCTCCTCTCAAGATGAAGGCTCGCGAACGTCGCGTGCCCTGCAGAAAGACGATCAGCTCGCGAAGCTCGTGCTCCGCGAAGCACAACTCGCGATCGACTCGAACTCCGGCCTCGCGGAGCTCCTCGATGCCCCCTGTGTCCTTCTAGGCGCCGAGGTCGCCGACGGCGGAAAGCACGCCCTCGTTTTCGTCGGCGCACGCTTCAACCCGCCCCTGCTTCCACGCGTCCAGCAGTGCTGCGACCACTGCGCCGTCGCGGTTCGGGCCTCCCTCGTCCGCACCCTCAACCGCAAACGCGCCGTCGGCATCTCGTTCGTCCTCGTCGCTTCCAACCCCATTCAGGAGGACGATCACGATGCACGAGGATGAAGCCGACCCCGCGCCACGTCACCGCCGCTCCCCCCGCGCCACCACTTTCCGCTCCGACCCACGGCTCTCGATGTGGCTCGCCGACGAGCTCCATCCCGACGCCGCCAAGTTGCTCGCACGAACGCTGCGCCTCCCGAACCTCCAACGCCTCGCCGTCATGCCCGACGTCCACGCGTCACGCGAAGTCTGCGTCGGCACCGCCTTCGCCACGACCGAACTCCTCTACCCCACCTCCATCGGCGGCGATATCGGCTGCGGCATGGCCGCTCTTCGCCTCAACCCGGGAGCAACAGCACTCGACGCCCCGGCGGCGCTCCGCACCCTCTCCGATGCGATCCATGTCATGGTGCGCCCCGACACGCAAGCCGATGCTCCTCTGCAAGCCGATCTCCCTCCGGTAGGAGAACTCTCCGCCCCCACTCTCGCACGCGCCGCCTCTCGCGACGGCCGTCTTCAACTCGGCACCCTCGGCCGCGGCAACCACTTCCTCGAACTCCAACGCGCCGACGACGGCGACCTCTGGCTGATGGTGCACTCCGGCTCACGGGCCATGGGCCAGGCCGTCGCCGCGCACCACGCCCGCATCGCCGCGGCGGGCAACGATCGCCGCATCATGCCCTCCTTCTCACGGTCCTCGACACTCGCCACCGACTTCCTCCGCGACCACGACTGGTGCGTCGCCTACGCCTCCGCCAACCGCGTGACGCTCCTCCGCGACGCCGCCGCGGCACTGGAGCTCAACCCCGATTGGTCCTCGCTTCTTGACGTTCCCCACAACTTCATCCGCGTCGAAGCCAACGACTTCGTCGTTCACCGCAAAGGCGCTGCCCCCGCGCACGCCGATCAGCCGGGCCTCATCCCCGGCTCCGCGGGCGACATGAGTGTCCACGTCATGGGAAGGGGTTGCCCCGAGTCGCTGTGGTCCAGCTCGCACGGCGCGGGCCGCCGGCTCTCGCGGAGCGAGGCAAACCGATCGGTCTCGACTCACGACGTCCTCCGCGAGATGACCGGCGTCGCCTTCGATGCCTCGCGCGCCCACGGCCTCCGGGACGAAGCCCCGAGCGTCTACCGCGAACTCCGCCAAGTGATCAAGGCGCAGCGTGCGCTCGTGAAGATCACGCGCACGCTGCGCCCGTTGGTCTCATTCAAGGCGAGCGGGTAAATCAATGCCACTCAGCAACCACGGTCCCACTTCTCAAAGAACGCGATCACATCGTCGCCGTCGACACCCCCGTCACGGTTCACATCGGCATCAGTCAACCCCGCGTCCCAATCCGCGAAGAACGCGATCACGTCGTCGCCGTCGACACCGCCATCGCAGTTGTAGTCGCCCATGCACACCGTCAGCAGTGCCGAAGCCGTCGTCACCGCGCCGCACAGGTTCGTCACCACGCAGCGGAACCGCGCCGTCGGCCCGTAGATCGCCGGCCCGAACTCGGAGACCCCGAGTACTTCGGTGTTCGAACCCTGGAATCTTCCCACTCCCGCCACCGTCCCCACAGGCAGCGCCTGCCACGGCCCGCCATTACCCGCCAAGGAAATCTCCCACCTGTAGCCGACAGGATTCGACGCGTTCACGCTCACGCTGAACTCAGCCGTTCCATTCGCGCAGGCCTGCACCGCCGACGGATCGGACACCACCGTCGCGCCCACGCACCGCGGCCCGGTCGCCAACTGAAGCCTGACACGCCCGATGTCCCCCCGCAGCAACTCCACCCCCGGGACCGCAACCACCCCCTCCGCATCCACCACCACCGTGCCCTGCTGCGTCACCAGGTTGGTGCCGGCATCGAGCGCGTACCACCACACCGTCGTCCCCGGCGCCGGATCAAACCCCACCGTCTTTCGCGGAGTCACACTCGCCACAACTTCCGCCACGGGGCAATCGTCCACCGCCACGAGCGATCCAGTCCTCGCGAAGATCGTGCACTGCCAGTCCGTCACCGTGTCAACGAGCGTCGCGCGGTCCCACGTGAGGTACCCATCCCAGTTCCCCCACGGATCGCCAACGTTGGGATCACCGTCGCCCGGGTCCGGCTGAATCCCGCTCACGGTCGAATCGAGATCGACGTCGAAGAACCCCGGGTACGTCCTGTTCGCCCGATGTTCATCCACCAGCGTCTGCGCCGCTGGCACCCGCGTGCGTACCGGCGACACCCACTGCCCGATGTCAGGCTCGGGCGTCGCCGCGGTGTCAGTGTCCCACTTCTCCACGCCGTGCTCACGCTCATCCCAGGAGCAGAAGTACCCCAGCCGAGAGTTGTTGATCGAATCCAGGATCGCCCGCTGCCCCGGGTTCCACGCCGCCGACGCCTCCTCGTCGCGCTTCCCGAAGTACGCGTACGTCACCGGCAAGTCTCGCTCTGTGAGCGAGAGCCTGACCGTCGGAGAGAAGATGTCGTTCATGCCCAGCACGCCCGCGCTCCCCGGCCGCGGCAGATTGGTCGCGAGATTCTGCGAGTCATCGCCGCGCAGATAGTCGTTCAGCCCGTTGTCCTCCGCCAGATTGAACGGCGGGCAGTAAAGCACCGCAGCGCAGAATCGCCCCGGCGAAAGCCGCGTGAGGTGCGAGGTCCCCCGCGCGCCGTTGCTGTGCCCGACCATCGCGATGCGATCCGGATCGACCTGCACCGGCGAACGCGCCGAGAGCAGCCAGTCCATGATCCAGTACACCCGCCTCTGAGTGAAGTTGACGACTGTCGCCGTGTTCGGCGGGGCTGTCCGCGCCGCAGCGCTGAACGGATCAAAGGCCAGGTCGTATCCAAACCACCCGCTCGTCCTCGCGTCGAGCGCTCCCAGGTTCCGCGCGTACACGTTGTCGTCGGGCGTCACCACGATCCCGTCGGTCATCCCGAGCGACATGTTCGCCCGCGCCGCGACGCCCGGCCTGAACAACTCGTACTCACCGCCCCCGCCGTGCATCGCAAACACGCACGGAGCCGGTCCTAACGGCAGCCCCGCGACCGGCCTCGTGATGGTGAACACATGCGGCACCCCGTTCTTGAGCGAGTTCCCCATCACCGGCACATCCGGCCTCCGGTTCTCGTGATCGTTTCGGCCTTCCGCGAAGACCACATACGCCGTGTACGGATGCCCGCCCGGCGTAACGCCCGCGAACTGCGGATGCGGCCTCACCGGGTCGTTCACCGGGTCGTACACGTACGCCGTCGCCGCGCTGTTCAGAGCACCCACCACCGTGCTCCCGAAGTTCACCACCGCGAAGAACTGGTTGCCGTTCGCGCGGGGCGTATACGCGAACACCCCCTCGTTCGCCGCGAGCGTGTACATCGCCCCACCCGGCGTCGGCACAGTCAGCCTCGCCCCCGCGTTCAACGCCCGCAGCCGGTCCCCCGTGTACTCCTGGTGAAACACCCGCCCGAGCCGCGTCATAAACGCCGTGTTCACCTGCGCCGCGGCCGACGCGTACACCTCCACGGAGGCAAAGGGGGAGGCCGGCGGGCCCGGGAACTCCCACACAATGAACACTTGCCCCTGCGCATACCACGACCTGACATTCGTCGGCTGCGCCCCCGCCTCCGGTGCCATGGCGCACACGGCCGCCGCGACAACCAGACCCCAAGCCCCACGGGCCCCCAAGCATTGTCCGAACATGGCATTTCTCCTGTCATCGACCCACCCGTTCGCCCGGCCCCTGGCCCAGGTCGACACGGATTCGCAACTTCCGCGGAGCTCGGCGTGAGCAGGGACAAGCATACTTCGTTCTTCTTGCCAAAGGCCCTCGCGACCCGGCTTCGGGGGCCACCGGGACATCCCAACATGCTGATCGACTCCGCACCCTCCGTTCCGCACGCCGCATCCATCCCCGCGCCGGCGCTCGGATGGTTCCGCGACGATATCTACGCCGCGCTTCGCGCCCTCGCCGCCGCCCGCCTCAGCACAGAGCCGGCCGGCCACACCCTCCAACCCACCGCGCTGGTGCACGAGGCCTTCTTGAAGCTCTCCGCGCAAGACCGCGCGATGATCGCCCACCGCGACCACTTCCTCGCGGTCGCCAGCCAGGCCATGCGCCGCATACTCGTCGATCACGCGCGCAAGCGCCGCGCTGCCTCGCGTTCAGCCCGGGGCCTCGCGCTGCTGCGTGCCGACTTCGACGCAGTCTCCGCCCCACTTCAACTCGACCTCGAAGCCCTCGACGACGCACTCGAACTCCTCTCCTCGCTCAACGAGCGCCAAGCTCGCGTCGTCGAGCTCCGCTACTTCGGCGGTCTCGAAGTCGAACACGTCGCCCGGCTGCTCGGTGTCTCCGAGGGCACCGTCAAGAACGACTGGCGCTTCGCCCGCGCCTGGCTCAAGGAACAGCTCGATCGCGCGCGTGCCCGCCGCTCCGAGGACGCACCATGAGCTCGGCCGACCACGAACTCGTCAACCGCCTCTTCCTCGCCGCGGTGGACCTGCCCCCGCGCGACCGCGCCGCGCTGCTCGCTCGCGACTGCGACGACCAGCCGGCCCTGCGTTCGGCCATCGAGAGACTCGTTGCGCAAGACGGCGAAGCCTCCGTGCTCGATACCCCGCCGCAGGTCACACTCGCCGAACAACTCCTCTCCCAATCCGACCCCGCCCCGCGCGTGATCGGTCGCTACTCCATCCTCGGCCGACTCGGTCACGGTGGAATGGCCGTGGTCTACAAAGCCTCGCAGGAGAGCCCCCAGCGCGAGGTCGCCCTGAAGCTCCTGGATCTCGACGTTGCCTGCCCGTCCCTCCTGCAGCGCTTCGAGCTCGAGGCCCGCGTGCTGGCCCGCCTCGCGCACGCCGGCATCGCCACCATCTTCGACGCAGGAGTCGACCGCTCCTCGTCACGTCCGCACGCGTTCATCGCCATGGAACTCGTCGCGGGCTTCCCGCTCCCGCAATGGCGCATCGCGCACACACCTTCCCCTCGCCGCGCCGCCGCCCTCGTCGCGCTCGTCTGCGACGCCGTTCACCACGCCCACCAACGCGGCGTCATCCACCGCGACCTCAAGCCCCAGAACATCGTCGTCTGCCCCGACGATCAGCCCAAGGTTCTCGACTTCGGCGTCGCCCGCCTCACCTCCGCGCGCGACACCGCCTCCACCCTTCCCGGAACGCTCGTCGGCACCCTCGCCTACATGAGCCCCGAACAACTCGCCGGCAACCCCGACGCGATCGACACCCGCACCGACATCTACGCGCTGGGCATCATCCTCTTCGAACTCCTCGCCGGCCGCACTCCCGTTTCCACCGCGGGCCTCAGCGCGCTCGAGTCCGTCGCGGCACTCCGCTCCGGCCCGCCGATCTCGCTGCTCCA
>JBMOHX010000090.1:0-11921 GCA_049317625.1 Phycisphaerales bacterium | reverse complement strand
GTGACATAGGCCGATCGACTATCATATGGGCATGAACATGAACTCGTTGGTGGCCGCCGTGATGGCGGGGGTTTTGGTGTGCGCCGGAGCAGCGCCCGGGCAGGACGGTTCGCCGTCCCCTTCGGCGGCACGGTCGTCGACCGAGGCGAGCGACACGGTCCGGTCGTTCGCGGGCATCAAAGCGGTCACCCGGCCCAGCCAGGACTCGACCATGAGCTTCCAGTTGCCGACTCAGGTGACGAAGGTGTTCGTCCGCGGCGGGCAAGCGGTCAAGGTGGGCGATCCTCTCATCCAAGGCGATGATTCCGAGGACGTCGCGCTCTACGAGTTGCAGAAGATGCGGGCCGAATCCGACGTGCCGATCAAGTCCGCCGCGAAGGCGCGGGACCTGGCGTACCTCGAGTACCAGCGAACCGAGGACGCGTTCAACCGGCGCGCGAGCAACCAGCAGGAGTTCGATCGCGCGAAGCTCACCTGGGAACGGTCCGTGCTCGAGCACGAGAACGCCGTTCAGCAGCAGCTCCAGGAGCGTTCGGGGACCGCGGCCCGCGTCGCCCGCGTGAAGAAGCTCACGCTGACCGCGCCGTTCGATGGGGTCATCGACGTGGTGCAAGCTGATGTCGGGCAGTCGATCACCGAGAGCCGGGACGTGCTCCGCATCGTCAACGTTGAGAAGCTGTGGATCGACGCGAACGCGTCGATCGACGAGGCCCGCACGCGGTCGATCAAGAAGGGCGACACCGCCTGGGTCATGGTCGAGGTCGTCGGCAAGCCCCGGATTCTCTCGGCGGTCGTCACCGAAGTCGCGCCCGCCGCGCACCCGGTGGCGCGGACCCTCCGCATCCGGGTGGAGATCGAGAACCCGGCCGGCCCCTCGCAGATTCTCGCGGGCGACACCGCGTGGGTCCGGTTCACCGCCCCCAGCGAAGAACTGATCCAGAAGGTGGCATCGGCCTCGGGCGCGGAGACCTCGCGATGATCGACCTTTCCAGTCTCAAGGCTCCGGGGTGGCAGCGGGTGGTGGCGGAGCTCGCCCAGCCCGCCGCGGACGACCGCGTCTTTGCGCTCCGGATGACCGGGGTTCTCGGCCAGGTCGCCGGTGCTCGACAGGCGGTGTTCTGGTCGCTCGCGCAGCGCGACGAAACCGCTGGGCCCGAGCCGCGCGCGAGCGCGGCGTGGCCCTACGGGGACACACCGGAGGCAGCGGCGCGGGCCGCGGACGCGATGCTCGAGCAGTTCGCGGTGGATGAGTCGACGATCCCGCACGCGCAGGAAGTCAAAGCGGCCGCACGGAGCGCGGGCGGCAGCCGACAAACCCAGGTGTTCGGCCTCGAAGGCCAGGACGACCTCATGTACGACCCGGGTTCGACCGCGAAGGGGAGCGTGATCGCGGTGCCGGTGACCTCGGCGACGTTCGAGAGCGCCGCGAACGCGCCTCTGCTGGGTGTGGTCACGCTGCTGGTGGAGAACCGCAGCCGCCAGGCCCTGCAAACAACCCTCGCGCTGGTCGAAGTGATCGCGGGGTACGCGTTCGGTCACGCCTCACAGCTGGCGCTCCGGCGCGTCCGCGGATCGACCGCCGCGCTCGACCTCGCAGCCCGATTGATCTCTTCGACCAACGGAACGGAAGGCTTCAAGGGCTGCACCCTCCAGTTGGTGAACGACCTGGCCCGTCAGCTCACGCTGGACCGCGTGGCGCTGGGGTGGATCAAAGGCCCGGGCTCGATCAGAGCGAAGGGCGAGTCCGGTCGCACGTTCGCCGAAGTCATCGCGATGAGCGACACCGAGCAGCTCGATCGCAGGATGTCGATGGTGCAGAAGATCGAGGCGGCGATGGACGAGTGCCTCGACCAGGACCAGCCCGTGCTCTACCCGCCGCCGCCCTCCGCGGGCAAGGGGTCGGACGTGGTGCTCGGCCAGGCCATCACCCATGCGCACCGCGACCTCGCGTCCTCGGACGCCAAGCTGAAGGTGGCGAGCTTCCCGCTGCGGGTGGGCGATCCCTCGGGCGAGCGGACGGTCGGCATCGTGACGCTCGAGTCCGCCGCGGATTCAAAGTTCGACGCCGCAACGATCGAGCTGATCCAGGCCGCGCTCGACCTCGTCGCGCCGGTGCTCTGGGTGCGCTACAGCGACGACCGCAACCTGGCGCTGCGGGCCGCGGACTCGGCGGTCAAGGGCGCGGCGTGGTTTGTCGGCCCCAAGCACACGGTGTGGAAGATCGTCGGCGTTCTCGCGACCGCGGCAACCTGCGCGGCGTTCCTCGTGCACATCCCGTACCGGTTCGGGGCGCCGTTCGAGCTGCAAGCGCAAGAGCGGAGGGTGATCAGCGCGCCCTTCGACGGCACGATCCGGGAGCTGAAGGCCGGCGCGCTCCCCGGTGACGACGTCGCGAAGGACCAGGTCCTCTTCACCCTCGACACCCGCGAGCGGGAACTCAGCGCTCTCGAGTCCCAGGCCCAGCTGCTCCAGCACGAGCGCGAGGCGACCGACGCGCTGCGCCGGGGCGAGCTCGACAAGGAGGCCGAGGCCCGCGCGAAGGCGGACCAGGCCCGCGCCCGCCTCGACCTGCTCCGCGACCAGATCGACCGCAGCAGCATCCGAGCGCCGATCGCCGGTCGAGTGGTGTCGGGAGATCTCAGAGACCGCGTGAAGGCCAGCGTCAAGCTCGGCGACAAGCTGCTCGAAGTCGCTGATCTCTCGCAAAAAATCGCGGTCGTCCGGGTGCAGGACCAGGACATCGGGCTCGTCAGCATCGGGCAGACCGGCCAGGTCACGCCCAAGAGCGACCCCTCGAAGGAGTTCGGGTTCGTCGTGGAGCGGATCGTTCCTCTCGCGCAGCCCAAGGAAGGCGACAACTCGTTCGACGTGTACTGCCGGCTCTCCGACCCCCTGCCCGAGAGCTACCGACCGGGCATGGAGGGCCAGGCGAAATTCAACGGTGCTTCGCACAGCCTCGCGTGGATCGCCACCCGGCGCGTGATCGACACGGCCCGGGTGTGGTTGTGGTGGTAATCGCGGGCTGACGAACCTATGAGCGAACGCAACACATTCTCACCGTTCTGGCACCGCGTCCGCGCGATGCGCCCGCGCCTGCGGCCCCATGTGCAGATCGTGCGGCAGCACTACCGGGGCCGGCGCTGGCACGTCGTGCGCGACCCCTCCTCCAACCAGTTCTACCGCTTGAACCCGGTGGCGCACGAGTTCGTCGGTCTCTTCGATGGCACGCGGACCGTCGAAGAACTCTGGCAGCTGGGCCTCACCCGCCACGGCGACGACTCGCTCACGCAGAACGACGTGATCCAGTTGCTCACCCAGCTCTACTCCGCGAACCTGCTCTCGGGCGATGTCTCCCCCGAGACCGATCAGTTGCTCAAGCGCGGCCGCACGCGCCTGGGCAAGAAGTTCCAGCAGCAGGCCATCGGCCTGATGTACTTCAAGGTCCGGCTCTTCAACCCCGATCTCATCCTGAGCTGGCTGGTGCCGTTCTTCCGCCCGTTCATCAACCGGTGGGGCTTTCTGCTCTGGATGGCGTGGATCTGCGCGGGGCTTACCCAAGTGGTCCCCCGCTTCTCTGAACTCACCTCCGGCTTCGGCAACACCATCGCCCCCTCGAACTGGGGCTGGCTCATGGTTGTGTTCGTCGTGGTGAAACTCATCCACGAGAGCGGGCACGGGCTGATCTGCAAACGCTTCGGCGGGCAGGTGCCCGAGTTCGGTGCGATGATGCTCGTGCTGCTCCCCGCGCCCTACGTGGACGCGTCCTCCGCCTGGAGCTTCGCGAGCAAGTGGCAGCGCATCGCCGTCGGCGCGGGCGGCATGATCTTCGAGTTGGCCCTCGCGGCCGGCGCCGCGTTCGTCTGGGCCCGCACGCCCGACGGCTCGCTGCTCCACCAGATCGCGTACAACGTCCTCTTCACCGCCAGCATCTCCACCGTGATCTTCAACGCGAACCCGCTCATGCGATTCGACGGCTACTACATGCTCAGCGACCTGCTCGAGGTGCCCAACCTCATGCAGCGCTCGCAGCAGATGCTCAAGTTCCTCGCGCTCCGCAACCTCTACGACGTGCGCAACGCCAACGCGCCCACCGGCTCGGTCTCCGAGGCCTTCATCCTCATCGCGTACGGCATCGGCGCGATGATCTACCGCGTCGTGCTCTTCTTCTCCATCACGCTCCACGTCATGGGCCAGATGTTCGCCATCGGGCTGCTGCTGGCGATCTGGACCGCGTCGATGTGGTTCCTGCTCCCCGTCGGCGGCTTCCTGCACTGGCTCGCGACGGGCACGCAGATCGCCGACAAGCGGGGCCGCGCGGTGCTCGTCAGCATCGTCCTCGCCGCGGCAATCGGCGGGGCCGTCGGCCTCGTCCCGTTCCCGGACTGGCGCCGCGCGGACGGGGTCGTCGAGAGCGCCGCCCGCACCGGCATTTACTTCGGTACCGAGGGCTTCGTCGGCTCGGCCCACGCCCGCGCGGGCGATTTCGTCCGCATGGGAGACCCGGTCGTCACCTGCGTGAGCCCCCAGCTCACCGCGTCGATCGCGCTCGCGACCGCGCAGCTCGCCGAGGTTCGGAGCAAAGCCGCCTCGGCCCTCAACCGCGACCCCGCGGAGGCTCAGATCGGTGCCGACTACGTACGCACCGTTGAAGAGCAACTTGTATACCTCCGCGAGCAGGAGCGCCGTTTGGTCGTTCGGGCACCCCACGACGGACGCGTGGTCAGCATCGACCCCTCGATCCTCGTGGGCGCGTTCGTCAAAGAGGGCCAGCCCGTCTGCGAGATCGTCGACGAGACTTCGCTGCGCGTCACCGCCACGCTCTCGCAGTCGGAGGCCTCGTGGATCTACGAGCTCCCCCCCGACGGCTACCGCGTGGAGTACCGGCTGGCTTCGGACGTCCGCACCAGCTACCGCGGCATCGCGGACGCCCCGCTCCCCGCCGGCGACCGCGAACTCCCCCACGCCGGCCTGGGCTACGCGGGCGGCGGAACCATCGAGATCGACCAGACCGACCAGTCCGGCAAGGTCGCCTCCCGGCCGTTCTTCAAAGTGCACGTCCACCGCGCGGACGCCGACGGGCGAGCCATCACCGGCCTGCTCACCGACGCCCCCTCGGGAGCCGGCCCGGGCCGCCCCGGCGAGCAGGTCTTCCTTCGCTTCACCCTCCCGGACAAGCCTCTCGCGCTCCAGTGGCTCGACCGCATCGAGAAACTGATCCAGGGCCGCGCGAAAGTCTGACCCCACAATGTCCCAGGCACTGACCAAGTACCACGTCCTCTTCGAGTCGCTCCGGTCGCGCCGGTCGCGACCGGTGGTCTACAAGGGCATCGACCGCCTCGCCTCCCGCGTGGGCGTGCTCATCCGCCACCGCCGCAACTCCCTCCCCTTCCTCAAGCGCCAGGCGCTGCTGGTCGTCGCGCAGGGCACAGAACTCCGCTCGTTCTCCGAAGGGGCACTCGACCACGAGATCGAACGCCTCCGCGAGGTCTTCGTCCGGGGCAGGCAGGACCAGACGGTCATCAACCGCGCCTTCGCCGTCGTCCGCGAGGTCGGTCGGCGCGCGACAACCGAGGAAGCCTTCCCCGTTCAGGTCATGGGTGCCATGGCGCTCTACTTCGGTCGCATCGTCGAGATGCTCACCGGCGAAGGCAAGACGCTCACAGGATCGCTCGCGGCACCCCTGATCGCGTGGCACCGCCGCCACCTCCACGTCTTTACAGTCAACGACTACCTCGCCTCGCGCGACGCAGTCTCCCGCAAGGCAATCTACGACCGATGCGGCGTCTCCGTCGGCGCGATCACCCAGGACACCGACCCCGGCGACCGCTTCGAGATCTACTCGCGCGGCATCGTCTACGGCACTCCCAAGCAGATCACCGCCGACTGGCTCCGCGACCAGATCAACATGGGCCGACTCTCGAACCCGTGGGCCGCCCGCCAGGGCCTGCTCAACGCCGCCGGCGCGTCGCAGGGACCCATGGTTCCGGGGCTCCGCGCCGCGCTCGTCGACGAGGCCGACGCCGTGCTCATCGACGAGGGCGTGGTCCCCCTCATCATCGCCCGCTCCAGACGGGAAGACGAGATGGGTCGCGTCTACGCCCAGGCGCGCGAGCTCGCCTCCCGCCTCGACGAGGGCCCCGATTTCGAGGTCGATCTCGTCCGCCGCCGCTCGACCCTCAAACGCCGCGGCGAACAACGCCTCGCCCAGATGTTCGAGCAACTCCTCTCTTCCGGCGGCGAGCCCATCTGGAAAGCCTCCCGCCGCGGCGAGGAACTCGTCCGCCAGGCCCTGGTCGCCGAGCACTGCTACATCAGCGGGCAGCAGTACCAGGTGGTCGACGGCAAGGTCGTGATCGTCGACGAGTACACCGGCCGCTTCCTCGCCGACCGATCGTGGGAGCACGGGCTGCACCAGGCCGTTGAAGCGAAGGAAGGACTCGAGATCACCGCGGACCGCGAGACCCTCGCCCGCATGAGTTTCCAGAAGTTCTTCCGTTCTTACCCATTCCTCTGTGGGATGACAGGAACCGCCGCGGACGCGGTCGCCGAGATCGAGGGTGTCTACGAGCGCCCGGTGACCGTGATCCCCACGAACAAGCCTGTGATCCGCGAATCGTGGCCCATGCGTGTCTTCGCGACGCAGCGCGAGAAGTGGGACGCGATCGTCGAAGCGATCGCCCATGTGAACCGGCTCGGGCGCCCCGTGCTGGTGGGCACGCGCTCCATCGCTTCCAGCGAGCTGCTCTCTCGCCTGCTGACCGAACGCGCGCTCCCCCATCAGGTCCTCAACGCGAACTTCGACAAAGAAGAAGCCGAGCTCATCGCCCGGGCCGGCCACGGCGCGCTCCCCAACCCCGGCGGCCAGTTCCCCACCGAGGCCGCGATCACCGTGGCCACGAACATGGCCGGACGCGGCACAGACATCCTGCTCGACCTGACCGCACGGCGCGCCGGCGGTCTGCATGTCATCCTCACCGAGATGCACGGCGCCAAACGCATCGACCGTCAGTTCATCGGGCGCTCGGGCCGACAGGGCGACCCCGGCTCCTCTCAGGTTTTCGTTTCACTCGAGGACGAACTCCCGGTCCGTAACCTCCGGACCGCGGCACGCCTCCTCAAGAGCCGCGTCGGACGGCGCGAACTCACGGCTTCGCCGCTCGTCCGCGCGCTCTTCCGCGCGGCCCAACGCAGGTCGCAGGAACGCGACCGACTGAACCGTGAGTCGGTCCTGCGTCAGGACGATTGGATGGAACAGAACCTCCCCGGCGCAGGGTAATCCCACCGCGCCCGCCGAACGAGTCGTTTGAAATCTCTCAAGCCCCGGTCGGCAACCCGCCGATCCGGCTCCCATGGGAGTCTTCGGCACAGGCCCCGGTCAACCCATCTCCGGCCTCCCGCCGGCCCATCGCGACCCCCCACCGCAGGGCCGTCAGCAGAAGCAGGAACAAAAGCAGCAGAAGCAGCCGCCCCGAGACCAGGATCAGGTCAGCCTGTCCGGACCTCAAGAGGCCAGCAAGTCACAGCCGCCTCCGCCCGCCGCGCCACCCAAGCCATCGGGCGCGCACCTGGATCTCGAAGGCTGAATCACGCGGCGCTCACGGCCCCAGCGACGTTCTTCACCGCCGCGGCCTTCCGGGGCTCGTCACGCCGACACTCTTCGAGCGTGCGGAGCACCTCCAGCAGCAGACGCTGGTCCTGCTCGCGGCCCACCAGCAGCCCGCTGCTCTGCATGTCCTCCGCGAGGTCTTCGCGCATGAACTTCAGCCGCTCGGCCGACATCGCAGCCGCGGTCATGCAGATCCCCGCGGCCAATCTGCCAACAGCCAGGGGCGCGTGGTCCGCCATCGTCATCTCGGCGCGGATGAAGGCGTAGGGATCAGCGCCAGGCAGCGACTCGCGCCGCTTCAACAACCGGTCGGCCCGCCGGAGCGCCTCAAGACCGCCGACGTCGTCGTAGCACGCGAGCCGCGCGGCCGCGAGGCGCAGCGTCACCTCGGTCTCGTCGCCGGCGATCAGCGCGCACGCTTCGATACCCGCGCGCCGAACCTGATCCGTCATGAGCGTGCCGCCGGTGGTCAACCACGCGCTCACAAGGCGTGCCGCCGCCTTCATCGTGGGCGTGGCCCTCAGCGTCCGCGACTGCACCGAGATGTGCTGCATCAGCTTGCCCGCCGACTCCGCGAAGGGCTCGGCGTGCGGCCTCCAGTCACGCACGGACTGCGCCGCCGTCCGCGGACGCACGCACGGGTGCCGACCGCCGACACGGTCCTTGAGCCGCAACCTGTTCGGCCATCGGCTCGCCCACGCGGCACAGTCCAGGAGCGCTCGCACAAACTCCGGCTGGTCCGCGCCCGACAGCGAACAGGTGAGCCGCTCGCAGTCGAGGTTCAGCGGGAACACCGCGCCGTACGAGAGCGGGCGCTCGGCTCCCCAGTCAAACCACGCCGCCTCGTGCCCGTGAGGCATAAGCGTGGTCAGTTCGATCCGCTCGTCGTCGCACACCCGCATCAACGCGTCAATCGCGTGTCCGGTCTGCGCCGAAGGAGCAGCGTCCTCGGGCACCTCCAGCCATTCCACCATCGAGTTGTCACCGGCGTCGTGAAGGGCCTCCGCCCATGCGCCCGGGTTGACAACGCCCAAGCGCAGCGGCCGCGTCGGCCACTCCAGACCATCCACCGCTTTCGCGAACGTGTCGCTCGCGGCGCCGTCCATTCCCACGTTCGCCGCCCCGGACAGAAGCCCGCCCGCGAAGTCCGCCGCCGCGGCGGAGCCGGACAGCAACGCCCCAAGGGCGCGCAACCCCAAGAGGTTGACCGGATCGTTCGGCCACTGGTCGGGGAGCGCGGAGAAGGGACGGCGTGTGGGTGAGCCTCGCATCGCCGGCAGCATCGGCGGTTCAGAGGCGGTGCTGCTCGGGGAGCGGCGAGGAAGTCTCGCCGCGGGTCCACCAACGCGGGCCGCGCGGGTTGTGCCAGCGGGTTGCGATAGTCCGAGTTAGCCGCGGAAGAACCGGACGAAGCCGTGGATCGTGACGGCACGGCCGACCGAGGCGATGGACTCGGTGAGCGGGATGTGCTTGGGGCAGACCTGGACGCAGTTCTGGGCGTTCCCGCAATCGGAGACGCCGCCGGTGCCCATCAGGGCGTCGAGCCGTTCGCCCTCGAGCTGGGCCCCGGTTGGGTGCCTGTTGAACAGGCGGGCCTGGCTGATGGCGTGCGCTCCGATAAACGCGCTGTCCCACTGCTTCTCGTCGGGCTCGACCTGGAACTGCGGGCATGCCTCGAGGCAGCAGCCGCAGCTCATACATTCCGACAGCTTGTAGCGGACTTCCTGATCGCGCGGCTGCTCGCGCGGCCCGGCGCCCAGCGAGTACGTTCCGTCGATGGGCACCCACGCCTTGACACGCTTGAGGTTGTGGAAGAGCCTCGCGCGGTCGACCCAGAGGTCGCGGATCACCGGGAACTTGCTCATCGGCTCGAGGCTCATCTCGTCGCCCTCGCCGGGGGCGTAGTCGTCGATGAGGGCCGAGCAGCTCTGGCGCACTTTGCCGTTGATGACCATGGTGCACGCGCCGCAGACTTCCTCCAGGCATCCGCTGTCCCACACCACCGGCGTGGTGCGAGTTCCCTCGACGGTCACCGGGTTGGCCGCGATCTGCTGCAGCACAGAGATCACGTTCGCGCCGCGCTCGACAACGACCTTGAAGGTCTCCCAGCGCGGGCTCTTCCCGGGTCCCTCGCAGCGCTTCACGCGCACCCGAACGCTGCGTCCTGGCTTGGCGAGGCTTCGATTGCTTGTCGTCGTTGTCATGTTCAACCTCTCAGACCGCCACCGGCTCGCCGGCCCTCTTGGGCGCGTCGGCCTTCTTTCCGTATGTCCGCGCCGTGGGCTTGATCAGCGCCGCGTCGATCGGCACAAACTCAAGCGTCGTCCGCCGACGCGACTCGTCGTACATGCACTTGGTCGTCTTCATGAACTGATCATCGTTCCGCTCGGTGAAGTCGGTGCGGTAGTGAGCGCCGCGGCTCTCCCGCCGCTCGATGCTCCCCATCGCGATCGCCTCGGCGATCACGAGCATGTCGCCCACGGCCCGCATGAAACCCAGCGCCTGGTTGGTCCAGGCCGCGGTGTCGCCGAGGGAGGCACCCGCGAGCCGGTCCTTCAGCTCCGCGAGCTTTGCCTGGCACTGCTGCAACCGGGCCTCGCTCTTGACCACAGTGCACGCCGCGGTCATTTCGACGCCGAGCTCCTTGTGGATGATGTAGGGGTTGCGTTTCTCATCGGTCGATCCGCCCGCGGTCGCGAGCAGCGCCTTGGTCTTGGCTTCCTCAACGCCCGCCGCGGAATCAAAGACCGCCTGGGGCGCATCGGCCGCGGCCGCCTTCGAGTTCTTCACCGCGTTCACCACCGACACCCCGCAGAAGAGCCCGTCGAACAGGCACGACAGCAGCGCGTTCGCGCCCAACCGGTTCGCGCCGTGATACGCGAAGTTCACCTCGCCGAAGGCGTAGATGCCGGGCACGTTGGTCATCATGTTGCGGGGGTCGCCGAATGCCATGCCCTGACCGATCGCCGCGCCGATGGGGGCCGCGGTCCCGCTCTCGTGCTTGGTGCGGGGGTCGGCCGGGTTGTAGCTGCCCTTCGCGAACTGCGTCCACAACCCGCCCATGCTGTAGTGCACCGCAGGGAAGATCTTCATCGGGTTGGTGTACGGATCCTCGCCGGCGAACTTCGAGTAGATCTCCAGGATCCCTTCGAGCTTCTTCCGCAGGTAATCCGCGGGCTTGTGCGTGAGATCCAGGTACACCTGGTTCTCGCCCCCCACGCCCAGCCCGTCGTTCACGCACACGGAGAAGATCTCGCGCGTCGCGATGTCCCGCGGCACGATGTTGCCGTACTTGGGGTACCGCTCCTCGAGGAAGTAGTACCGCTCGGCCTCAGGGATCTGCTTCGCCGGCCGGTTGTCGCCCTTGTTGCGGGGCACCCACACGCGCCCGCCCTCGCCGCGGGCCGACTCGCTCATCAGCCGGAGCTTGTCCGCGCCCGGGATCGCCGTCGGGTGTACCTGGATCATCTCCGGGTTCCCGTACCACACGCCCGACTGGTAGCAGCGGGCCGCCGCGGCACCCGTGCAGATGATCGAGTTCGTGCTCTTGCCGTACACCAGCCCGCAACCGCCCGTGGCCATCACCACCGCGTCGGCTCGGAACGCGCGGATCTGCATGGTCCGCATGTCCTGGGCCACGATCCCGCGGCACACGCCGTCGGCGTCAATCACTGGGCGGAGGAACTCCCAGAACTCGTACTTCGTGACCTTCCCCTCGCTCTCGTAGCGGCGGGTCTGCTCGTCGAGGGCGTAGAGAAGCTGCTGGCCCGTGGTCGCGCCCGCGAAGTGGGTGCGCTTGAACAGCGATCCCCCGAACAGACGCAGGTCGCGGTAGCCCTCGGATGTTCGGTTGAACGGCACCCCCATGCGGTCGAGCAGGTCGATGATGAGCGGCGCCCAGTTGGCCATCTCGAGCACGGGGTGCTGATCCGCCAGGAAGTCGCCGCCGTAGATCGTCTCGTCGAAGTGCTCGTACTCCGAGTACCCCTGCTGACGGGCGACCTCGTTGCAGGCGTTGATCCCGCCCTGCGCGCACACGCTGTGGCTGCGTTTGACCGGCACCACCGAGAACAGGTCAACCGGAAGCCCCGCCTCCGCCACGCGCACCGAAGCTGCCAAACCCGCCAAGCCCCCACCGACCACGATCACCCGCTGCTGCGCCATTGGAGATTCCTCTCAGAAACCCTGAAGCCAGATGAAGTACCGCGAGAACTACACCCCGGACCGGCCCGCGTCCGCCTCTTGCACCGCGCCTTGCCCGGTCTTCATCTTGAGCTCGACCTCGCGGGCCTTGCCCGGGTTGAGCAGGAAGAAC
>JBMOHX010000089.1:0-12020 GCA_049317625.1 Phycisphaerales bacterium | reverse complement strand
GGGTGCGCGCCCTGGGCGGGGCCCCGGGCCAATCACACCCCCCATGATCCAAACAAATCACCCGAAAATCCAAAACTATCCCAAACACCCACTTGACATATCCTTCCATATACCGTATTCTACACTCATGGAACCCGTCCATGCCAACCCCATCCCCCTCGCCGCGCCCAACTCGGCGATGAACACCCTCCTCACCAACTTCTTCGACCCCGCCCACACCCTCCAGTCCATCGCCAACTCCCTCGGCCTCACCCTCGAAGGCCTCCTGAACTACATCGCCACCCCCGAAGTCGCCGCCGCCCTCGACCACGCCGAAGACCTCTTCCTCCGCCGCACCGCCCTCCGCGCCACCGAGGCCATCGAATCGGTCCGCCAGCAACTCCAATCTCTACCGCCCCGCCCCGCCACCCCTTCCCACGCCGACACCGACCGTCGCCGCGAAAGCCTCGAAGCAACCCGCCGCACGTCGGACGTGCTCCGCACAACCATCTCGCCCCTCCGCGAGCCGTCACAACAGCCACCGCGCCCACGCTCAATCACCGCGCCGAGCACCGCAACCGCGCGCTCCGATTCTCCGCCAAGCCGCGAACGGCACCATCCCCGCGCCGAACCATCCACCCACTCCCGACCGGCGTGGAGACAACGGGCGATCGCCTTCGCACCGCCCACTCCCGCGGCTCCTCGCGCGCACAGCGCCGGCTCCTCGGTCTCCACGGAACTCCGGCGTGCCTTCGGCCGCGGGGTCGCGCGCGAGGCTTCCCTCTACCAAGGAGCCCCCGCGCTCGTTGGAACCCCCTACACCCGCGGCCAAGCCGGCTAGCCGTCCCCACACTCGCAGGTTCACCGCCGGCGCGTTCGCGTCGCCACTCACCCCCGGAAAAACAACCGCTTTGTGCCCACACCGCGATCTCGGTGCCCGTGGCCACATCCGCGTGATACGCTCACCAGTTCCCCACAGACTTCACCCGCCAGACAACCGCCACGAGAGAACGCGTGCGAGAGACCTCCAGCCGACGATACCAGGAGTATCTGCGCAAGCGCGAAGCAGACAAAAACTACTCGCGCCGCGAAACCGACGAGCGCGGCACACGCCCCGACCGCGCCAAACGCTCCCGCGGCTTCGGCAAGCTCCTCCGGGAGTTTCTCAACCTCACCCACGGGCACCGCGCCGCCATCGTCCTCGCGCTCACCACCCTCACCATTGTCACCTGCACCTCGCTCGCGATCCCCGCATCTACCAAGATCGCCCTCGACTACGTCCTCACCGACACCCCCGGCCCCGCCGGCATCCCCGCTCCCTTCAGCGAGTGGTTCCCCGTCGGAAACCGCGAAGGCATGCTCTGGATCATCGGCGGCGCAGTCATGAGCCTCGCCGCGATCGGCGTCGTCCTCGGCACCGTCGGCCGCTGGCAGACCACCCGCGTCACCAAGCGCCTGCAGGTCCGCCTCCGCGACCTCTGCTTCTCCCACGCCCTCGCGCTCCCGCTCCCACGCATCCAGCAATACAAAAGCGGCGGCATGGCCAGCCTCCTCCGCGAAGACGGCGGCCTCGCCGGCGAACTCCTCTTCGGGATGATCTACAACCCCTGGCGCGCGATCGTGCAGCTCGTCGGGACCCTTTCCGTGCTCGGCTGGGTCGACTGGCGCATGCTCGTCGGCGGCCTCATGCTCGTGCCGGTCATGTGGATCTCCAACAAGACCTGGATCGGCCGCATCCGCCCCCTCTACCGCGACTCCAAGTACGTCCGTCAAGACATTGACGCCGCCACCGCCGAGGCCTTCGGCGGCATGCGCGTCGTCCGCGGCTTCAGCCGCGAACGCGCCGAGGCCTCCCGCTTCACCAACGCCCAGCACTACATGACCCGCATCGAGATCCTCACGTGGTGGTGGAGCCGGATCCTCGAAGTCGCGTGGGGTTTCCTCATCCCCGCCGCCTCCGCCGCGGTCCTCATCTACGGCGGAACCCAGGTCCTCCGCAAGTCGCTCACCATCGGTGAGCTCATGATGTTCTCGACCTACCTCCTGATGCTCCTCGGACCGCTCGAGACCCTGACCTCCACCGCCTCGCAACTCCAGAACAACCTCGCCGCCCTCGACCGCATCTTGGACCTCCTCGCCGAGCCGAAGGAGTTCGCCGGTCAGACGCCGACGACCTCGGTAACCCGCGCATCCGCCCGCGGCGACATCGAACTCCGCGACGTCTGGTTCGCGTACCCCAAGCCCGCGCCAAAGCCGGGCTCAACCGACGCCGCCGCCGCGCCCGAACCCGAACCCGTCATCCGCGGCGTCTCGCTCCGAGTCCGCGCGGGCGAGACCATCGCGCTCATCGGCCCCAGCGGCAGCGGCAAGACCACCCTCTGCAACCTCATCGCCCGCTTCTACGACCCCACGTCCGGAACGGTCTTCTTCGATGGCACCGACCTCCGCGACATCGAACCCAGGTCGTACCGCTCGCTGCTGGGCATCGTCGAGCAGGACGTCTTCCTCTTCGACGGCACCGTTGAAGAGAACATCGGCTACGCGCGCCGGGACGCAACCCGCGCGGAAGTCGTCGAGGCCGCACGCGCCGCCAACGCCGCGGAGTTCATCGACAAGCTCGAACGCGGCTACGACACGATCGTGGGCGAGCGCGGCGTGCGCCTCTCCGGCGGTCAGAAGCAGCGCATCGCGATCGCCCGCGCGCTCCTCGCCGACCCAGTGGTGCTCATCCTCGACGAGGCCACCAGCAACCTCGACACAGAGAGCGAGCGGCTGATCCAGCACAGCCTCGACGGCCTCATGAAGAGCCGCACCTCCTTCGTCATCGCCCACCGCCTGTCAACCGTGAGGCGAGCAGACCGCATCGTCGTCCTCGAGCGCGGCAGCGTCACCGAGATCGGGGCGCACGAAGAACTCATGGCGCGAAACGGCCGCTACGCCGACCTCATCCGCGCGCAGACCGTAGACCCGGATGCTTGAGGGCTACTATTTACGAGCGGGCGGCGCACGCCCCCCGCGAAGGAGACTCCCATGCGCTTTGCAACACTCGCGTTCGGACTGACCGCCGCCCTCATGCTCTCGGCATGCGCCTCGAGCAACAAGTCCGCCTCCGCGGGCGTGATGGAAGATGAGTCCAAGTGCGAAGAAGTGAAGCCCGGCAAGATCGAGAGCGTCAACGCGCTGTGCGTGATCATGCCCAGCCACCCGGTCAACCCCGCCACCAAGTGCGCGGACTTCAACGGCCAGAAGATCGGCTTCTGCTGCACCGGCTGCATCCCCAAGTGGGAGAAGCTCAGCGCCGCCGAGAAGCAGTCCAAGCTCGCCGCCGCCCAGTCCGCCGCGAAGAAGTGAAACCCGCGGGCTTGATCGCCAACCAACCCACTACCGCGCGAGCACTGCTCGCGCCGGTTGTTGGCATCGCGCTGGTGATCTCAGGCTGCCACTCCGCGCCGCCGAAGTCGCCAACGCAGACCGCGACCAACACGCTCTGGCCCGGCCCCTCCAACGCCCGCTGCCCCATCATGCCCGATCTCGACATCGACGGCCAGACATCGGTCGTGTGGCGGAGCAAGCGCGTCGGCTTCTGCTGCGCGGAGTGCATCGAGAAGTGGGACCGACTCGGCGACGCGGAGAAGGACGCCGCGCTCGCCGAGGCCATGAGCCGCCGCTGAGTCACCGCTCGTTCACGGAAGGTAGTACCACGGGATCGAAGCTCCCATGTGGGCGGCGGACTGCCGCCGGTACAACGAGACCCGCGCGTAGTTCGAAGGCGGCGCTTCGCTCCCAGCCATGTACAGGTCGATCAGGTCCTTCGTCGCGACCCACTTCGAAGACCCGTCGCACATCCCCACGTTGAGGCCCTGGGTCTTGTGGTTGTTCCACTCGTCCGGGTAGTTGTTCACCCCGTCCTGACGCCCGATCAACGGGGTGATGCTCTCGTCGTTGTCGTTGTCCAGCACCAGCAGCGTGCGTGAAGGGAACTGCACCGTGACCGCGGTCTTGAGCAGGCTCGTGGTCTGAGCCTCGAGCGTCGACTGCTCCGCGCCCGGCGGAGTGCGGAACCCCAGCTGCGCACCGACCGAGCCGCGGTTGCGACCGGACACAACGATCCCATCCGGATACTTGCCCTCGTCCCACCACGCGAAGGTCTCGTAGCTGTGGCCGCCCTCTTCGTCGTTGCGGTCGCGTGCCGACCAGAAGAGGTCGTATAAGAAGTCTCGTCCATACAACTGCGCCGCATCAGCAAACTCCGGCTGCTCGCTGAGCATGTAGTTCTCGCGTACGCGGTTCCGCGTACCGGGGCAGATCGCGACGGCGTAGGTATCGATGTACTGCGGGAACAACCAACCCACGTTGTCCTCGAACGAGAAGATGGTCGGCAGGTACACCTCTTTGCGGTTGTCGGAGGTGTAGCTGTTCCCCGCGAGACAGAGTTGCCGGACGTTCGAGAGACAGCGGGTACGCCGACCGTTCTCCCGGGCCGAGCCGAGGGCGGGGAGCAGCAGACCGATCAGGAGCGCGATCACGGCGATCACCACCAGCAACTCGATCAGCGTGAACACGCGCGGTGCGACGGTCGGGTGCCTCATAAGCCCAGCATATCAGCCCGAATAACACGGGCCAAGCCCGAACGCCCGTTACGGAGCGCACCGCCGCCGGCCTTTTGACGCGAACGGGGTGCCCCTCAGCCGCGAGCCCGATCCGGCCGGTCGATGGTGGAGCGTCCGCGCGAGGCCGCCCATGGCCCTCGCCCTGGGGAGGCTCCATGCAGAACCGACTTACCGGAACAACCGCGTCACTTGAAGTCCAGCCCGACGGCACCGGCATACCGGCTGGAGCCCACCCGCTCAACTCCGGCCGCACGCTGGTACTCGCTTTCGCGGGCCCCGACGTCACCTCGGAGTGCGCGGCGTTCGCTAAGCTGCGCGGAGCGTTCCCCGACGGCATCATGCTCGGCTGCTCAACCAGCGGGCACATGTTCGGATCGCGTCTGGGCGACTCGACGATCAGCGTCGCGGCCAAACGCTTCGAGCACACCGACCTCTCCCTCGCCACCGCCCCGGTGCGCGGCGCCGAGGACTCGTTCATCGCGGGGCGAACCCTCGGTGAGCAACTCAAGCGGGAGGGTCTGGCCGGCGTGTTCGTGCTCTCCGATGGGCTCAAGGTCAACGGCAGCGAGCTCGTCCGCGGGATGACCGAGGTCCTCGGACCCGGCGTCGTGATCACCGGAGGCCTCGCCGGCGATGGCGCTCGCTTTCAGAAGACGTGGCTCGTCGCAAACGGCCGCGTGCAGACCGACTGCGTCGTCGCCGTCGGCTTCCGCGGCGGGCGCGTGCGCATCGGCCACGGCACCCGCGGCGGATGGGACGTCTTCGGCGTGCAGCGAACGGTCACCGAGTCCCGGAACAACGTGCTCTTCAAGCTCGACGGCCGCCCCGCGCTCGAGGTGTACAAGAAGTACCTCGGCGAACGCGCGGCCGAGCTCCCCGCGTCGGCGCTGCTCTTCCCGCTCTGCATCAGCAAGCCCGAGAGCCCCGAGCACGGGCTTGTGCGCACCATCCTCAGCGTGAACGAGACCGACCAGTCCATGACCTTCGCGGGCGACATCCCCGAAGGCGCACGCGCGATGTTCATGAAGGCCAACCCCGATCGGCTCGTGAACGCGGCGACCGAGGCTGGCACCGACGCCACCGGCGAAGGCTCTTCCGAGCCCCTCCTGGTCGCGGTGAGCTGCGTGGGTCGGCGCCTGGTGTTGGGCCCGCGCGCGGTGGAAGAGGCGGAGAATCTGTCAGAGTGTCTCCCGGTTGGAGGGGCGCTCGCCGGGTTCTACTCGTACGGCGAACTCGCGCCGTCGGCCACCGGCTTCTGTTCGCTCCACAACCAGACGATGACCGTCACCGCCCTTTGGGAGGAGTAGCGTGCACCCGGTCTTGATGCGCCAACTCAAACGGCTGGGGCTCAACGAGGGCTCGGGGTGCCCCGATGCCGCGGCGTGGGCGTCGCTGGTCTCGGTGATCTCGCGGACGTACGAGCAGTGCGACCTCGACCGGTCGCTGCTGGAGCGCTCGCAGGAGATTTCGAACACCGAGATGCAAGAGTTGCACCTGCGGCTCGAGCAGCAGAACGCGAACCTGGAGGCGGAGGTTGCGCAGCGGACCTCGCAGCTCTCCGAAGCGCTCGACCGCGCCGAGAGCGCATCGGCCGCGAAGAGCACGTTCATGGCGAAGGTCAGCCACGAGATCCGCACGCCGATGAACGGGGTCATCGGGGCCACGGACCTGTTGCTCAAATCGGGACTCGACGACCGTCAGCGCAAGTTCGTTTCGATCATCCGCCATTCCGGCGAGTCGCTGATGACGATCATCAACGACATCCTGGACTTCTCGAAGATCGAGGCGGGCAAGCTCCAGCTCGCCGACGCCGCGATCGATCCCATTCGTCTCCTGCACGACGCGGTCGATCTGCTCAGGCCGCTCGCGAACAAGAAGGGGATCTTCCTGCGGCTGCATACGCCGGCAGAGGAGGGCCATCGGGTGCGGGGCGACGGCGATCGTCTCCGCCAGGTCGCGCTCAACATGATCGGCAACGCCATCAAGTTCACCGACAAGGGCGGGGTCACAGTGAAGCTCGTGATGACTCCGCGCGACACCGGCGCCACCGAGTGCAGGCTGGAGGTCTCCGACACCGGCTGCGGGATCTCCGAGGCGGACCAGAAGAAGCTCTTTCAGTCGTTCTCGCAGGTCGACCAGAGCTCGACGCGGAAGCACGGGGGGACCGGCCTGGGGCTGGTCATCTGCAAGCAACTCATCGAGATGATGGGCGGCGGCGTGGGCGTGAGCAGCGAACTCGGGAAGGGATCCACGTTCTCCTTCGCCGTCGTCCTGCCCAACGCAAAGGCGGAGACCGAACGCGCGGCTCCACCGCGGGACGGCGCGGGCGAGCGCGAGGCCCGCCGCCTCCGGGTGCTCGTCGCGGAGGACAACGAGATCAACCAGATCGTGGTGGGCGAGTTGCTGAACGAACGCGGCCTGCGCTGCGAGATCGTGTCGAACGGGCGCGACGCGGTGGAGCGCGCGGTGTCTGGCGAGTTCGACGTGGTGCTGATGGACTGCCAGATGCCCGAGATGGACGGGTTCGAGGCGACGCGGCGCATCCGCGCGATCGAACGCGAACGCCGCGTGGAACGATCGTTGCCGATCATCGCGTTGACCGCCAACGCGGTGAAGGGCGACGCGGAGCGATGCCTCGCCGCGGGCATGACGGCGTACCAGAGCAAACCGATCGACCCCATGAAGCTGTTCGAGGCGATCGACGCGCTCGGCGGTTCGCACCGTGCCGCGAGCCCGGAGTCATCCACCGTCGAGACGCCGCCACGCCAGTGAGCGGGGCATGAGTTCGGGGCGATCGTGGAGCCAGCCGACCAGCCATTCGAAGCAGTCCGCGAGCGCGGGACCCGGCACGCCAAAGGTCCCGATTCCGTCCACCACCGCGACCTTTCCCCGGAGCACGGCGGGGGTCGAGACGAATCCCGGGGAAGCGACGAGCGCCGCCGCGAACCGCGACGCAGCCTCGATGTCCATGCCGTTGGGGCAGATGACCAGGGCATCGGGCGGGTCGGTCACGAACTCGGCGCGGCCGAGGGGCCGATGGTCGCCCGCTAGGCGCTCACCTTGTTGCGGGCCCACGGCCTCACCGGCGAGCGGGTTGGGCACGGCGGGGATCCACGGGTACCGGCCCCCGGCGCGTTCGACCAGTTGCGCGACCCACCTCCCGCCGAGCTGTACAGGATCCGCGCCGATGATCACCGCCACCGAAGGACCATCCGCGTAGGGATTGACGTGCTCGGCGGCGGTGAAAAGGCGGTTGCGAAGCTCAACGACCAGACGGCGAGCCTGCTCGACACGCCCGAGGGCGTCACCCACGAGCAGGCAGTGGTCCAACACATCCTCGACACCCCGGGGGCACGGGAGAACCGGCGCGGGGTCCGTTTCCGGGACACCGAGCGCGCGGAGGATGGCGCCTGCCGTGGTCACCGGGCGAACGCTTTGCATGCCAGGGAAAGTAGGCGGCGGCGACGAGGTCCGGTCCGGTCGGGACCGAGCGCACGATGGGGACAGACGAATACCAGAGGAAGCGGCCTCGGACCCGTCCGGGCCCCTATCTTTTGCCCTCCCGGGACGGCTTGTGCCGAAAGTAGATCCGGGTTGTTTGGACCGACGGAGGCCTCACTTGACGCACCGAAAGCACGCGATGGGTCTGGCGCTGACACTGCTCTTGGCGAGCGGCTCGGCCCTGGGGCAGAACAAGCAGCCCGCCAAGGACGGAGATCCCCCCGCCGAGAGCGAGAAATCCAAAGCCACTCAGGACGCGATCCGGGGGCTGATCGGAACGAGCGGGGCCAACGCGCCACCGCCCGCGGGAAAGCGGGTCCCCGACGCCGCCGGGGCCGCCAAGAGGGCCGCGATTCCAACCGCTGTTCCCGTGGCTCGACCGGTCACCCTGCCGGGCGTACAGAACAACGTCACGCCCAAGCAACCCGAACCCGCCGACGGCAATCGCCCGGAACTGAACCAGCCGGGGACCCAGCCGCCCACCAACACGATCACGCCCGGCTCGGGCGTGGGCGGCGAGGTGCCCGAAGACATCTCGACCGACGACCCGGACTTCATCACCCTGTCGGCGTTCTCTGACCCCGTCGAGCTCACGGCGCTCGTCGAGCTGGTCGCCAAAACGCTGAAGATCAACATCACGATCAAGGGCGAGCTGACGGGCACGGTCGTGTTCAACGCCCCCGTCAAGATCCGCAAGACGAAGCTGAAGGACCTTCTGGACGCCCTGCTCGAGCAGCACGGCTACACGCTGACCTTCGATCCCGATTCGACGTTCTATTCCGTCGTTCCCTCCGGCGAGGTGACGATCCTGGCCGGCGACGAACGTCCGACGCAGCGGGTCTTCACGACCCCGAACATCCGGCCCAGTTCGCTCCGGGCGGCGATCGAGGGACAGTTGGGAATCGCGGCCTCGCAGCCTGGAGTCGGCGGAGGCGGGCGTCAAATCGCGTACGTCGACGAGCTGGGCATGATCGTCGCCACGGACACGCCGCGGCGGCTCGCCGCGCTCGGCCGGATGCTCGAAGCCTTCCAGTCGGAGTTCGCGAAGGCGGAGTTCACGAGGATCGAGCTCAGGAACGTGAGCGCCCCCGTGGCCCGCGAACGGGCGCTGCAGCTCATCGGCGAAGCTTCGCAGCGCAACCCGATGCAGGGATTCGGGCAGGATCAAGGGATCCCGCAGCCGGCCGTCGGCGGGCGCGCGGGTGCCTCGCTGGACAACCTGGGCGACAGGCTCACCATCGACCCGCAGGGCAACGCGCTGATCTTCCGCGGCCTGCCCGCCGAGATCAATTCGGTCCGCGAGCTGGTCGAGGTGATCGACGTCAAGAACTCGCTGGTGCCCAAGCAGTACTTCGTCGGTTCCGCCGCGCAGCAGGTGGCCGACCTGGCGCGCCAGCAGGGCCTGGGCGAGGTCACCACGATCGCAGCGCAGAGCGCCCAAAACCCGTACTACCCGCAGTACAACTTCAACCAGCCGAACCAGCAGGGGCAGTTCCGCCAACAGGTCAGCGTGGGCGGCCCGGTGATGGTCGTCGACGAATCCCGCGGCACGATCGTGTACTACGGCACCGAGGAGCAGCACGGGATCCTGAAAGAACTGATCATCGCGCTGAACATCCAGTCGGAGAAGATCGTCATCCGGTCGTACAAGCTCCGCTACAACAAGGCCGAGGACGTCGCGGCGCTGATCCAGGGGCTGATCAACAACCAGACCCCGCGCGGCGAGAGCGGATTGCTCCCCGACGGCTCGTCCCAGCCGGGCAACTTCTTCCAGGGTGGGTTCCAAGATCCGAGCATGCTCGCGAACATGAGCCGCCCCAACTACACCCAGCCGGACTCGGAGAGCTCGGGTGACGAGGAGCTCATGCTCGACCACCGGGCCTTCGCGCTCGCCGACCCCAACAACAACCAGGTGCTGGTCAAGGCCCAGGTCGGTCAGCAGGACGACTTCAAGAAGCTGATCGAGAAGCTCGATCTCCGCCGCCCGCAGGTGTATGTCGAAGCGAAGATCGTGGCCGTGACCGCGGATGATCGCCTGCGGCTGGCGTTCGAGAATCAGCTGATCAACGCGAACGGCACCGGCGGCGTGCTCAACACCAACTTCGGGCTGGGGAGCTTTGCGAGCGGGTCGACGCAGCCCCTGCTGGACCCCAAGACGGTGACGGGTTCGCTGACCGGGTTTACCGCGGCGGTGATCCGGAGCGACCAGGTGCCGTTCGTCATGCGTGCGCTCGCGAACGAGACCGACAGCAGGATCGTCGCGTCGCCTCAGTTGCTGGTGGACGACAACGAAGAAGCCGAGGTCACGAGCGTGGATTCCCAGCCGGTGCCCACGCGTATCGTGCGCGACGGCGGGAGCGCCAGCGGCAACGACGTGGTGACGTCGGACCGCGAGGTCGAGGCCGGGACAACGCTGAAAGTGACCCCGCAGATCAGCGACGGCGGCTCGCTGAAGCTCAAGTACGAGATCGAGCTCTCGAGCTTCACGGGCGAAGGGACCAACGATCTCCCACCGCCGCGCCAGGTGAACACGGTCAAGTCGGAGAGTGTGACGGTCCCCCACGACTCGACGGTCGTGGTGGGCGGACTGGTCGTTGATCAGAAGACCAAGAGCGTGGCGAAGGTCCCGCTGCTGGGCGACATCCCGCTCTTTGGTGTGCTCTTCCAGGACCGCAACACCGGCAACCGGCAGACGGTGCTGTACATCTTCCTGACGCCCAAGATCCTCCGCGACGAGAACTTCCAGGATGCGCTCCTGCTGACCAAGGGCCCGCAGTCGCGCGCGGGGTTGCAGGACGACATCCCGATCATGATGCCCACGACGGTTGAGATCGTGACCCAGGAACAACTGGAGGCCAAGTTCGGTCCGGCGGAGCCCGCCGAACAGGACGAGAAGCCCGCGGCGGACGAATCCGGCGGGAGCCGCTGAGCACACATGGCGAAGAACACGGCAAACGGCATCGTGGAGCACAAGGCCGACTCGCGCGAACTGGCGCGGGTCGCGCAGATGTTCGGTCCCCTCAAGCTCTCGGCCGAGCAGCTCGCGCAGTTCCGAGAGGCCGAGGGCTCCGAGCACGAGCCGTGGGATGTGCTGCTGTCCATGCTCGCCCTCGACGAGCACAAGGCTCTGGAGATGATCGCGCAGCGGACCGGGCTGACGTACATCGCCGAGCCGCGGAACACCGAGTCGGCGACGCGGTTCTACGAGCTCGTGCCCGGCGAAGTGGCGCGTCAGTACCACGTCGCGGGGCTTGACTCCGACGGGCACCGCATGACCGTGGCCACGGCGCAGCCGCTTCAGCCCGCGGTCTTCGCGATGCTCGAGGAAATGCTCGGAATGCCGGTGGTGGTGGTGCTCGCGCCGCGCGCGGGCGTTGCGAACCTCATCAACCGCGGGTACGAGCAGCGCCAGGACCTGGTCACCGAGATCATCGAAGAGATGCCGCTCGACGAGCGTGCCATCGCCGCCGCGGCCGGGTCCGCGGGCCAGTCGACGGACTTGCTCCAGCTCGCCCGGCAGACCCCGGTCATCCGGCTGGTGAACATGATCCTGTTCGAGGCGCTCCGCCGGCGCGCGAGCGATATCCACATCCACCCGCTCGAAACGCGGCTGGTGATCCGCTTCCGCATCGACGGGATGCTCGTGGACGCGTTCACGCCCCCGCTCTCGCTGGCGCCCGCGATCAGCTCGCGACTGAAGGTCATGACGGAGCTGGACATCGCCAACCGGCACACGCCGCAGGACGGTCACACATCGGTGCGCGTCGGAAGCCGCAAGGTCGATATCCGCTTCTCGTGCATCCCGACGGTGTACGGCGAGCGACTGGTGTTGCGTCTGCTCGACCAGGCATCGACCCAGCTCTCGCTCGACGAGATCGGGATGACGCGGCCGATGCAGGCGCAGTTGCTGGACCTCATCGAGCGCCCGAC
>JBMOHX010000088.1:0-12063 GCA_049317625.1 Phycisphaerales bacterium | reverse complement strand
CCCCGCCGGTCGAGGCGCACGCGCCCATCGAGATGACCCACTTGGGCTCGGGCATCTGCTCGTAGATCCGCTGGAGAACCGGCATGGTCTTGATCGCGATGCGGCCGGCGACGATCAGAAGGTCCGCCTGACGCGGGCTGAATCGCATGACCTCTGCGCCGAATCGCGCGAGGTCGTAGCGCGAGCACGCGGTGGCCATCAACTCGATCCCGCAACACGCGGTCGCGAAGGGCATGGGCCACAGGCTCGACCGGCGGGCCCAGTTCATCACCCGACGGAGTTGCGTGGTCATAAAGCCGTCGAAGGGAAGTGCTGCTTCGAGTCCCATGGTTGCTCCGGAAGGAAGGCGAGGGGGCCGATTCTAGCCGCGGGCGCTACCAGACCCGGCTCTTGGTATTCGGAACGAAGGTCGATGCGCGATTCCGCGGCGTTTCATCGAAGTCGCGCACCCCGAGCGGGCGGCCGCCCATGGCACTGGTACGCGTCGTCTCGTTGCGGTAGCAACCGGGGAGGACGGACAGCAGGGCCGCGATTGAAAGAAGACAGAGCAGGCAAGTACGCATGACAGGAGAGGTTAGGCGGGCGAAGGGTTCTCAGCCGCGGGCGGGGCGGGCAATACGGCCGGGGTGGCCGCGACCGGCGCGCGACCCATCAGATCGGCCAGTGTCTTCGAGCCAAACAGTTGCATCCTGACTTTCGCGACTTCGGCGAGAAGGGAGGCGTTCGCGCCCCGCTCGGTTCCTGCCATGTGTTCCCCGAGCGCCAGCAGGTCCGATGCCCCGATGCGTTCGGGCGGCCGGGAGAGCGAGTAGACGCCGTCCCGGTCGTCGTTCGACACCCGATTGAGGATTCCGGCACCGACGAGCGCCTCCAGCATCTCGGCAACGATCGACTCGTCGACACCGCAATCCGACGCGATGCCGGAGGCCTCAACAACCTTCCCAACTTCAAAGCGCTTCGCCACAGCGACGGCGACAAGCAGGATCGCAGCGGGGTCGACCATCTGCACACGCCGCGTCGGCCGGGGGTCGTCCATCAATCCGAGCGTCTGGAGCACGGTGTCGTTGATGCCCTTGGCGGTCGCGATGCGATAGGTCTGCAGCGAGTGAGCGATCTGGAGTCCCAGCAGCACGATGAGCCAGGTCACGTAGATCCACATCAGGAACAGCGGCACAAGGCCGATGGAACCGTAGAGCCTCGCGTAGCCGGTCGAGAACGAGACATACTCGCGGAAGCCCCACTTGCCGGCCTCCCACAGCACGCCTGCGATCACCGCGCCCACCAGCGCGGGGAACCACTGCACGCGGGTGTTGGGCATCACGGAGTAGACCACGAACATCAGCAGGGAGCTGATGAAACTGGTCACAATGAAAGAGCCCGTTCGCTGAAGCAGCCCCAGACTACCGAGCCCCGGGTCGTCGACCAGAACCGCGGCCCGCCCCAGCGCGTCGTTGAAGAGCGCGAGCGACTTCTCCTGCACGTAAAAACTCGCGACGAGCAGGATGACCCCGAGCGTCATCAGCGTCCAATACTGGGTGATGCGCCGAACCCACGATCGCCCTTCTGGGGCGTGATAGATCTGATTGAAAGCCTTCTCGACTTCCACGAGCATCGAGATCGCGGCGTAGAGCAGCGTCAGGAACCCGATCACGCCGATCGCGCCGTAGTTCACCGATCGCTCCCGCTCGAGGATGTCGGTGATCCAGGTCTCGATCTTCTGTGTTCCGGGCGACGCCGGCGCCGCCTCGGGTACGCCGTCCACCTCGGGGTCAAAGTCCGGCGCGTGAGCCAGCGGCGCCTCCTCGACCTCCTTCACGGTGACCTCGTTGATCCCCGTGAAGCGGATCAGGTTGTCGACGCTCTTTCGAACGAACTCCGGGCTCACCGACACACGCAGAACAACCAGACTGATCACCAGCACCGGGATGAGGCCGAAGATTGTGCGATAGGCCAGAGCCGCGGCCATCCGCGGCAACTGACTCCGTCGCAACCCCACGAACGTCACCTGAACGGTGTGCACCACCTGACGCGGCAACCCGGGGCGCCGCGCCACCCGGTTGAGCGAACGATCTACGAGCGACATCGCCATCCCGCCCGGATCAACCGCCGGCTTCTCCCACTGGGATTTCTTCTGCTTGCTCACGGCTTGATGACCCTGGGACCCTTTCGGATGGATGGTGCCTTCGGCGGAGCGGGCTTCGAAACAGGCGGGGGGGGTAGCTTCTGCACCGGCTCGGCAACCTCAACTTCCGCCGCCGGAGCGTTGGGTTTGGTGCCGGGCCGGCGACCGCCCTTCCTTATCGACTTGTTCTTGGGGGCCTGTGCAGGGGCCTTTCGGGCACCGGGTCGGCTGGACGCGGCATCCCGCAGGAGGTGAACCTCTTCCCTCGTCAGCTCTCGCCAGGTCCCCGGCGCGAGCCCAGACAGCACCAGCGGCCCGATCGCCACACGAGTCAGCTTCTTGACCGGACACCCCACGATGGCCAGCACCTCGCGGATTTGCTTGTTTTTCGCCTCGGTCAGCGACACTTCGAGCAGCGTTCGGCCGGCCTCCGCCTTCAAAACGCGCACGTCCTGCCGCCCCTCGCCGAAGGCCTCTCGTCGCGCGGCGACACTCGCGCTCAGCCGCGCTTCGCGCCGGCGCTCGGCCCGGAGCCTCTTGCTGATTGATTCCAGCCGCTCTTCATCGACGCCGCCCCGCACCAGCACCTGGTAGGTCTTCACCACGCCGTAGCGTGCATGGGTCAATCGGTGCGTCAGCTCGCCGTCGTTGGTGAGGATGACCAGCCCGGTGGTGTCGTAATCCAGCCGGCCAACAGGGAATAGCCTCGCCGCGGCGGGGTGGTCCACGAGATCCAGCACCGTTCGCCGGTCCATGCCGGGTTCGTCGGACGCGACGGTCAACGTTTGCTCGGGCTTGTTGAGCATGACGTAGAGCAGTCGTTCGGGCTTGGGAAGCCGCCGTCCGTCGACGCGGATGTCGTCATTGACCGGATCGACGAAGACCGGCAGCTTGGTCACCGTACGGTCGTTGACACTGACATGCCCCTCGGCGATCAGTTGTTCACAAACCCTGCGGGCGGCAACCCCTGCGTCGGCCATGACACGCTGGAGACGCTGACGGGAACCAGTTCGGGCTTCAGAAGGGTCGAGCTTGGCCATTGCGTTGAGCGTAGCCCGGCGGCATCGCCCCCCCTGGAATGAACAGGGTTGGGGTGAATGACCGAAAACCATGGAGAACCGATCCCCTCACGGAGTGGGCAGCATGTCTCAACTGTCTTACGACCAGGCGATGAAGGGCCTCAACCGCGCGCTCGAGTTGGCGCGGGCGGCGAACAAGACCGAGTCGCAGGAGGACACGATCGAGGACGTCCTCGACCGCGTCTTCGTGTCGCCGCGGATCGTCGACCAGTCCGCGTACGAAGACTGGGCCGCACGCCTGCGCCAGTTGATGGCCGAGATGTCCGGGCACCAGAAGACCGCCGCGGGTGCCGCGGCCGAGTTCCGGTCTCTCGAGTCGAAAGTGAAGGACGCGGCCAAGTCACTGCAACAGAAGATGGAGACCGCGATCAAGATCGTTCCGACGATCGATCAGCGTCTGACCCGCGCGGAGGAGGCCATCACCGCGGCGGGCCGGGAGGTCGTGACGACGCTCGAACGGCTCGAAGGTGTGAAGAACCGGCAGCTCGAAATCGATCGCGGCCGCCTGGAGTCTCTCGTCGCCGAGCTCGCCGCCGCGAGCGTGGAGAAGCTGCTGGGCGATAGGGCGGGCGCGATCAACGCGATGATCGATGCGAGGATCCAGGACGCGGGAGCGAAGCTCGAACACATGAGCGCCGGAGTCGAAGACCGCGCGGGCAAGGCGCAGGCCCGTGCCGCGCAGCTGATGAGCAAGCAGTTGGGCCAGCTCGACCGCTCGCGCGACGCCGCGCTCGCCGACATCGAAGCACGGCTGAAGGACTCCGCGAGCGAACTCGCCCGGGCCTCGGATTCCGGTCTTGCGGCCGTGCGCGAGGCCGGTGCCGCGGCGATCGATCGCATCGATGCCCTCCGCGACTCGGGTGCTGCGCACGTCACGCAGGCGGCCGCAAAGGCGGGCACGCGACTCGGCGAGCAGATCAAGGCTGATGCGGCCGCGCTCGAGACGCTCTCCGAGACCACCGTCACCCGGCTGACCACGCTCCGTGACGAGACCGCGCAGACCCTCACCCGGGCCGCGTCGGCGTTCTCCTCGCTCACCGCGGAAGCGAAGGACTCTCTGCGAATCACCGCGAAAGCGGCCGGCGAGCGCGTGCTCGCGGACATCGCGGCTCTCGCGGACGCGAGAGAGATGGGCATCGCGCAGACAGCTCGCCGCGCCGAACACGCGGTTGTCGAAGCCGAGCACCGCGCCGAAGAAGCGCGGCTCGCGCTGGCACAGCAGGGCCTGAAGTCGCAAGAGCTCGCCACCGCCGCGCCGGAAGCGATCGCGGCCGCCCGAGACGGCGCGATCATCGGGTTGAGTTCCGCCGCGGCGGACCTCAAGAAGGAACTCGAGTTGCGCACCGCGGCGGCGGTCAGCGCCAACGATGAAGCCGCGCGTCACGCCTCCGTCGTCGCCCGCGGGGCGATCGCCGGGGCCGAGCAGGCCGCTGCACGTGCCCTCAGCGAACTCTCGCACTCCAAGTCGCTCGCGCTCGGCGAGATCCACGCGGCGACCACGTCCGCCGGCAGCACGCTGGCAACCGCCGCGACCGAGTCGCTCGGTGCGCTCTCCGATGCGCGCGACCAGGCCCGCGCCGCGATCGCGGGTGCCGCCGAGACCGCAACTGCTCAGATGTCCTCCGCCATCGCTCGCGCGGCGGGCAAGCTGAGCGACGACCTGAGCGCCGAGGCCGCCGCGCTCGCCGAAGGGGCCCGCGTCTGCGGTACCGAACTAAGAGCGATCAAGGACGAGACTTCTCAGTCTCTCACGAGAGCGGCGCGCGAGGTTTCCTCCCTCATCTCCGAAGCTCGCGAGACGATCCGGTCGAGCGCGGACGCCGCGATCGGCCGAGCACGGTCGGAAGCCGAGCAGTTCACGGCCGCTGAACGCGAATCGCTCGAGCGCGTCGCTGGTGAGCTGGGCACGAAGATCGCTTCGGCCTGTGCCGGAGCCGAACAGACCGGTGAGCGCGTCGAGAGCGCAGCGGCCCGCGCCGCGGCCTGTCTCGAACGCACCGAACAGGCCAGCCGCGAACTGGAAGCAACCACGGCGATGTCGCTGGCCGACACCCGTCGCTCGCTCGACATCATGCTCGGCGGCATGGACGAACGGGTCCGTGCCGCGGGGGCCAAGATCGACGGCGTTCTCGCACGCGTTGAAGCGTTTGACGCCGGAGCGGCCGAGCACGCCGCGGCGGGAGCGGAGTCCGCAACCGCCAAGGCGCTCTCGTCGGCATCACTGCTGAACGGAGCCCTGAGCCGCGCCGAAGAACTGAAGACCCAGGTCGAGCGCACCCTCCGCGACCTGACCGAGATGCGGAGGCAGGCCGACTACGCCCGTCGCGTCCTCGCCGAGACGGTGCTCCGCGAGGCCGAGCGCATCGACGCGATCTCCAAGCAGCTCTCGAAGCTCAAGACCCCCGAGTAACGAGCGGTGGCCGGCGTACAAACAACGCGACCCGGGCCGCAAGGGTCCCGGGTCGCGAGTTGAACCGTGCATGAACGTGCCCGCGATTACTTCGGCTTGCCAGCCGGGCCTTGCGAGTCGAGCAGGCCACCGCCCTGCGGGGGCTGCGTGGGTGCCCCCTTGTCCAGGACCGGAATCTGCGGCATCGGTGTCACGTCGATGACCTCGATGTCGTAGTAGAGCGTCGCATCCGGGGGGATGATCGAGCCGCGGCCCTTGGCGCCGTAGGCCTGCGACGCGGGGATCACCGCGCGACGCTTCATGCCCTTGCGGGTGTCGCCGAAGACGGCGTTGGCCCCGCCGATCAGCTTGGTGCTCTTCTGGAAGCGGAGGGGCTCGCCACGGTCGAAGGACCGATCAAAGACCTTGCCGTCGGCGAGATAGCCCACGTAGTTGCAGACCACCTGGTCGGACTCGCCCGCGGCGTTGCCCAGGCCCTGGTTCACGTAGTCCACCACGACAACGCCACCATCGAAGCGGCTGACCTTGACGCCCGCGTCGAACTTCGCGAACTGGTAGAACTCGCCCGCGGCGGGGCCCCACACGACCTTCCCGTCGGCGTCGAAGCCACGGTCAGCGACGCTGAGCTTCTGGTCGCTCACCGAAAGCTCGCTGGTCATCGACATCGCACCGCCGGTGCTGGTTGGGGTGGGAGCGGCGGTGCGGCCGGTGAACCCGTTGCCGTCCGCGCCCAGTTCGAGGTCGAGCGTGCCGACCAGGTCGCTGAGCTTGATCTCGGGGAACGCGTCAGGCGCCGCCCACAGGCCGATCACGCTACCGAGCCGACCCTTCTCCCGTTGGAAGACGAGGGTGCGGAGCTTGAGCTTCCCGCCGCCCACGTACGCCTGGAGGATCAACTGCCGGTAGGGGTTGGTCATCGCCTTCGCGTCCGCCATCTCGACGTACATCGCGTTGGGCACCTCGGAGAGCTTCACCGGGGCCACGCACATCACGACTTCCTGCTCCCCGACCTTGGCCTTCCACGTGCCGGTCATGAGCGAGACGAGCTTCTCCGCGTCGCCGGCGGCGGCTTGAGCGAGCGGGGCGGCGTCGGGAACGAAACCGGGGGCGTGGGCAAAGGCCACGCCGGCGGAGAGGGTGAGAGCGAGGAGGGTGCCGAGCTTGGTTTTCATCGTCATCGAGCCTTTCCTGACAAATACCGACCGCCCCGCGCGGGGCTCTCGGTGGTGGTTTTTCGGTCGTTTGCGGACAGCGCTCGGTGAATTCCGACCACTGCCCGCGACTCAGTAGGGATATCTCAGGCCATTTCGGGCATCAGCTTCACGGTCGCGGCGATCAGGTCCTTCACGTGGCTGATCGACTCGTTCATGAACTTCTGCTCCTCGGCGTCGAGCTTGAACTCGATCACTTTCTCGACGCCCTTGGCACCGAGAACGCAGGGCACACCGACGAACAAACCCTTGCCGTCGTTGCCCGCCGCGACGCCGTACTCCTTCTCGCAGTACGCGGCGGAAGCGATCACCCGCTTCTTGTCACGCACGATGGACTCGACCATCTCGATGGTGCCGGCGCTCGGGGCGTACCACGCGCTGGTGCCCATCAGCTTCACGATCTCGCCGCCGCCGACCTTCGCGCGGTCGACGCACGCCTGGATCTTCTCCGCCGGCAGCAGGTCGGTGATCGGGATGCCGTTCACGCTCGTGCGGCGCGGGAGCGGCACCATGTCGTCACCGTGACCGCCGAGCAAAAGGCCCTGGATGTCCTCGACACTGACGCCCAGTTCCATGGCGAGGAAAGTCTTGTAGCGTGCGACGTCGAGCGCGCCGGCCTGCCCCATCACGCGGTGGGCCGGGAACCCGGTCGCCTTCCACATCACGTACACCATCGCGTCGAGCGGGTTGCTCACCACGATGACGATCGCCTCGGGCGCGTGCTTCTTGATGTTCTCGGCGACGTTCTTCACGATCCCCGCGTTGATCGCGACAAGGTCGTCGCGGCTCTGGCCCGGCTTGCGCGGCACGCCGGCGGTCACCACCACCACGTCGCTCCCCGCGATGTCCGCGTAGTCGAACGTGCCGGTGATCCGCGCATCAAAGTTCTCGACCGGACCACAGCACGCCAGGTCGAGGGCTTTGCCCTTGGGCATGTGGAGCTCGGGCTTGTCGCGGTTGGGGATGTCGACGAGCACGACGTCGCCGAGCTCCTTCATGGCGATCGAGCGCGCACACTCGCCTCCGATGTTCCCCGCTCCGATGACGCTGATCTTCGCTCGACGCATCCCCATTTCATCCGCCTTTCGCTAGGTTGCGGCGGTGAGGAAACACCGCCAGTTCGTGCTTTGTGAGGACCCTTTGGCCTTATCGCCCATCATAGTCCTGCCCCTACGAGGCTCCCACGCCGCCTTCTCGGAGATATCAACGGCGACGGCGGCGTCGACGCGGACGATGTCATTCTCTTCTTCAGCCTCTGGGACAACGGCGGCCGGTAACGCCGCGTCACTTCCCCACGCAGAACGTCGAGAAGATCCTTCCGAGCAACTCTTCAACCCCCACCCGTCCGACGAGTTCGCCCGCGCGGTCGAGGGCCCGCCTGATCGACTCCGCCACCAGCTCCGGTTCACGCAGTCGCTCGGTTGATCCCGTCGCGCCCAGGGCCTGATCCACCGCCTCCGCGAGCGCCATCATCACGCGGCGCTGTCGCGGGGTCACTCCCGCTCGCACTCCGGCCGCGGCAGAGGCCTCCCACGCGAGGTCGGCGATCGCCGCTCGCAAGGCGGGCAGGCCGTACCCGTCGAGCGCGCAGACACTCAACCCGCCGGGAGCGCCGCCCGGTTGATCGGCGAAGGTCCGGACCCGCACTGTGCGCAGTGGCCGGTCTCCCGCCTCGCGGAACTCACCGGAGGGATCGCACCACACCCCGATGTCGGCCTCGCGGATTGCGCCGCGTGCGGCGCGCTGCGCGGCTTCCACGGAGGGCCCACTCGCGCCGTCGTCGAGGCCCGGGAGGTCCGCGAGCACCACGGCCCCGAGGCCCGGGATAGCGAGATCATCGGCGATCACATCGCGCGTGCTACCCGCGACCTCCGACGCCACCGAACGCGAGGATCCCACCAAAGCGTTGAAGAGCGTGGACTTGCCGGCGTTGGGCGGACCAAAGAGCACCACACGCACGCCGTCGCGCACCGACTCAGCGCCCACCGCGGCACCGAGATGGCTTTGGATCTCCGCGGCGAGCCCCGCAAGCCTCTTTCGAAGGGACGGCGCGTCGATCGCAACAACGTCCTCCTGGTCGGTGAAGTCGATGCCCGCCTCGACCAGCGCCGCGAGGTTCGCGAGTTCGTCGGTCCATCGCGAGAAAGCCGCACCCAGCGCTCCCGACACCGCGAGCCTCGCCTCCCGGAGTTGGTCCTCCGACCGGGCAGCGATGAGGGCGCCGACCGCCTCGGCCTGCGCCAGGGTGAGCCTCCCCGCGAGCAAGGCACGCGCGGTGAACTCCCCCGGGTTCGCCGTGCGGACGCCCTCGCACGCGAGCAGCGCGCCGGTCACCCTTTCGACAAGAGTGGGGTTGCCGGGCAGCAGCAGCTCGAAGCCGGGGTCACCGTTGTAGGAAGATCCGCCGTCGTACCACGCCGCGAGCGACGGAAACGGCGGCGCGGGCGGCAGCAGAACGGCGACGGTGCGAAGGCCTCGCCCCGTGGGGGTTGCGCCGCAGAGTCTCTCGAAGACGAGCGCCGCGCCGGGGCCGAACACCCGCATGATCGCCCGCGCCGAACGCCCGGGGGCGGATGCGCACGCGGCGATGGTGTCGCTCGTGATCACGCGGACCTTTGGGCTACTTGGCCTTGGGGTTCTTGGAGCGGCGTTCGATGTCCTGCCGCTTCTGTTCGGCCATCTGCTGGAGTCGTGCCATGAACCCGCCGCCACCGGCCGCCTTCTTCGCCTTGAGCTTGTCGGTGTTCAGCAGATCGTACTTGTCCATGTGCGAACGGATGTAGCGGGCCTCGAAGATGCCCAGTGTCGAGTTCACGAGGAAGTACAGCGCGAGGCCGGAAGGCGCGTTGTACATCATCAGCGGGAACATGATCACCATCATCCACTGCGTCAGCTTCTGCTGGAACTCCTGATCGGGGGTCAACGCGGTGGTCGTCGGCGGCTTGAGATACTTCTGCTGGATGAAGAAAACCACGCCCAGGATCAGCGGCATGATATTGACGGACTCGATCGGACCGAGCATGGGAGCAGTGAACACGGTGCGCCCGAAGTACACCAGCCGATCCGGCTCCGCCAAATCGCCGAGGAAGTTCCACAGCGGGGAGGTGGCCGGTTGAATCGCCTGAAAGACACCGTAGAACGCACCCTGGTGCCGCAACTCGACCGCGAAGTACAAGGTCGCGGAGAGCGCGATCCACACGGGCGTCTGCAGGAACGTGGGTAGACACCCCAGCATGCCCAGCGGGCTCACGCCCTCCTCGCGCCAGAGCTTGCCCATCTCCTCCTGAAGCTTGCGGGGATCGTCCTTGTACTTCTCTTGAATCAGCTTCTGCTTCGGCGCCATGCCGGCCATCTGCTTCCCGAAGCGGGCCATCCGGATCTGCGTGGACTTCGTGAGCGGGTGCAAGCACGTTCTCACGACAACGACCAGCACCATGATCGCGATCGCCCAGTCGCCGACGATGGAGTGGACCGCGGTCAGCAGCCAGAGGAGGAACGAGGTCAGGAACTCGAACGTGCAGAAGGCGCACATCCCGCCGAAGTTGTAGTAAGGGAGCTTGTCCAGCCGGAGCGACGCCGGTCTCGCTTCCGTCTTCAGCGCACGCTTGTCCATCGGCCCCGCGTACGTCGCGGCAGAGAAGTCCGCCTTCGCCCCCGGGGCGATCGCACGGGGCTTCGAGTACAGACGCAGGCCCACGACCTCGCCGCCGGCGGGGCCGAGCCAGTCACGGGTGATGCGGTCCACCCAGCCGAACGCCTTGTCGGGCTTGGCCGCGGCCGGATCAAAGACCGGGTACACGGCCGTCGCGTAGTAACGATTCGTCAGACCAACCCACGACAGCTCGTGCTGCGCGGCGGCGCTTTTCTCGGTAGGCCACTGCGGTGATTCGGCGAGAGCGGTCGTGCCCAGCAGCTTCGCGCGGGCGAGCGAATAGGCATCGGAAACCACCGACTGCCGCTTCGGGTCGTACGACGGGGGGAGGAGGTAGCCGAACCGGACACGGCGTTTGTCGCCGCCGTAGGAAGCGGAGTCCTGCGGCAGGTCGACCGGGCCGAGCTGGGCCCACACCACTTCGAGCGGAGCGGCCGACAGGTTTTCGACGGTCTGGCGGAGCACGATCTCATAAGCGCCGGGCGTCAGCTCCACGGTCCGCTCGATGCGCAGAACCGGAGCGTTCGCCCCGTCGTCGACAAACGCTTCAAACGTGCCGGCGGGCTTCCCGGGAACCGCTCGCCAGATCAGGCCGGCCGCGTCGTAGAACAGCGTCACCCGTTGCCGCTGCGCGGAGCCGGGGGCCCCCACTTCGATCCACAACGCCGCGAACGGGGTGGTGACCTGCGGCTTGAACAGGTGCTCGGCCTGAACCTCAACCTGCTGCGTTTCCTTGATGGACTCGAAGTGGTGCGAGAGCTTCACGGAGGCAAACCCGGCGCCGACGCGGGACATTCGGACCTGCTGGAGGAGCGTCCCTGCTTTGTCGAGCGATCCGATGGTGACAGTGTCGATCGCGGCCGCGGGCTCGAAGACCCGCGGGCGAAGGCCCGTGGGCGCGGGTGCGGAAGGCTGAGCGGCGGCCTGAGTCGGCACCGCCGCCGGGACGGAGGGGGCATCAGCGGCGGCGGGGGCGCCAGCCGGGGCGGTACCCGAAGTCGCCGGGTTGTGCGCCCCGCTCGCGGGCAGCACCGCTACCGGGTTTACCTTGGATGGCGCAGGTTTGGAGTTGGCGAAGAAGGCCGCGGAGATTCCGAGGCCGATCAGAATGGCCGCCGCCGGGATGAGCAGACGGGCGAGCGTGTTCTTTGGTTGGGGCATGGTGCGATCGGGTCGTTGGGTGAAAGGCTGCCGGCATTGCAGAATGGCGGGCCCGAACGATAGCACCACCGCCCCGGGAATCCCGCCCTTGAGAGGCTCGGACGCTACCGGCCTTCGAAGAGGCGGTCGCCGAGCCAGTCGCTCAGGTTCGGGTTGGCCTTGATTTTCGACGCCGTGGCCGCGATGTCGTACTCGATGCGGACAAACTCGACGATGCCCAACGGGGCGTTGGGTTTGAAGCCGGGCCGCGAGTTGATAGGCTCGCCCGGCCCGTAAATGACCACAAAGCTCGCCCGCGGATCGAAGTCTCTGGGCTGGCCCACCGAGCCCACGTTGACGATGGCCTTCTCGTCCTCGCGGATGATGTAGCACCGCTCCTCGCCGAGTTCGTTGGGCGAATAGAAGTCGGGCTCGTCGGTAAAGACGCC
>JBMOHX010000087.1:0-12096 GCA_049317625.1 Phycisphaerales bacterium | reverse complement strand
ACCTCGCGTCGGCGTGGTCGCACTGCTACGGGCTTTCGACGGCCGGGCTGCGGTACTTCAATGTCTTCGGCCCGCGTCAGAGCGCAGACTCGGGGTACGCGGCGGTGGTGCCGGCGTTCGCGCGATCCCTGCTTACCGGCGGCCGGCCGGTGATCTACGGGGACGGGATGCAGACCCGTGATTTCACGTACGTCGGAAACGCGGTGTATGCCACGCTGCTGGCGGGTGCCGCGGTGACGCCTCTCCAGGGGCAGGTCATGAACATCGGGACGGGCAAGCGTGTCAGCGTGCTCGACCTGGCGTCGTCGATCGCGCGGCTCTGCGGGGCATCGGGCGTGCAGCCCCTGCTCAAGCCGGCGCGGGCGGGCGACGTGCTCCACTCGGTGGCTGACATCACGCGCGCCAAGGCGCTCATCGGCTACGAACCGATCACGAGGTTCGAGGACGGTCTCGCCGAGGCGGTGGGCGCCTATCGCGAGGCGTTCTCTGGTTCAAGGAGCGATCCGAGCCATGACGACGCTTCTGGGCCTGTGTGAGCTGGCTCTCCTGGTGGCGCGTTCGGGCTTCCGTCTCCGCGGCAAGTACTGGACATGGAGAATGCAAACCGCGTTCGGTCGCGGGGTGCCCGCGGATCGGCGGGAGTTGCTGCTCGCGGTGCTCGAGTACGCACGCTGGGTGCGCCGGATGAAGGTGTAGTGTCGGAAGATCGGTGCTCGTTCGGGTTCGCCGGATTTCCTCGCTCCCGCTTGCCGGAGATCGGGGAGCGCGCCGATGATTGTCAGTCGCAAGGCGTGCACCCCGCGCAGGGGCAGCTCTGGAGTCGTCAACATGGCGGAAAACAAGTCGTTCGCTTCGGCGTTCTTTCCGGGGCTGGTGGTTGGGTTGATCGTGGGTTCGCTGGTGGGTGCCTTTGTGGCCCCTCGCCTGACCGAACCCAAGACCCCGAAGGCACCTCCCATCGTGCGTCCGACGGGCGAGCAGAAGGAGCGCGAGCCGCTCCCCGGCGGGGACCCCGAGCCCGCGCCCACCGGTGAGAGCGAGCCCCCCGGCGCGGGCGAAGCGAAGCCCATCGAAGGCAAGAAGCCGGCCGACCCCGCGGCTGATCCGCAGTCCAAGCCGGAGGCGGTGCCAGAAGCGAAGCCAGAGACCAGACCCGGCGAAGCGCCGAAGTAACCGAGCCCAACGCGAGGAGTTCGAGCACCATGGAGGATGCCCTCGCAAAGTCGGTCCGCAGGCACGCGGCGTCCGCGCGGATGTTGGGCGCGGAGTCCATCCCGTGCTACCCGTCCGCGTCGCGGCGAGAGATCCCCGCGCCCCCGCCCGCGACCGAGGTGACCGGAGCCCCGCCGATTGAGAGCGCGAGGCCGAAGGGACGGCGCGACGATGCACCGGTCGTAGAGGCTGGCGTTCATTCGTCACCCGCGGGTGCAGGGGTGATCCGCGAGGCGAAGCCCCGTGGAGGGCGCGAGGAGCGGGCGAAACTGCTGGACGACCTCCGAGCGAGGTACGAGTCCGACGCTCCTCACAAGCGGTTCGTCACCGCGTTCACGAACATCGTTTTCGGCGACGGTGATCCGTGTGCCCGGCTGATGTTCGTTGGCGAGGCGCCGGGCGCCGAAGAGGACCGGACGGGCAAACCCTTCGTCGGCAGGGCGGGAGAACTGCTGAACAAGATGATCGGCGCGATGGGTCTCGACCGCGGCCAGGTGTACATCGCAAACGTGCTGAAGACCAGGCCGCCCGACAACGCAACTCCGACGAGCTTCGAGATCGACCTGTGCCGTCCTTATCTCATGGAGCAGATCGAGATCATCGGCCCGGAAGCGATCGTCGCGCTCGGGTTGCCCGCGAGCCGGGCGTTGCTCGGCACCGACGAGTCGATGGGGCGGATGCGAGGCCGATGGCACTCCACCCGGCTGCCTTCGGGTGGTGAGGTCGCCGTCATGCCCACGTATCACCCCGCCTATGTCCTGCGCAACTACACCGAGGACACTCGTGCAAAGGTGTGGGCCGATCTGAAGATGGCGATGGATCGTCTCGGCCTGTCGGGCCCGGCGGGTAAGAAGGCCTGAGAGATTTTTTCGATCATCGTGCAACCCGCTCCCCGAGTGAGCCGGATCTTTTCGCGTGGTTCTACGAGCGACGGTCTTCACCGGTCGCGGCTTCGATACAACTGACCCCCACGAGACCCGGCGCTCGGTTTTGTTTCTGGGTGCCGGGTTTTTTCATTTTTGATCGCTGTCGCTCAGGGACTTCTTCAGTCCGAGCTCCGCGCCGGGTTCGAGCTTCCGAACGCGTGTGACGAGCATGCGCGGGTCGCTCTTCCACCGCACCTCGAAGGTGATCTCCACGCCGTCACCGGGCGCGAGAGGTGCCACAGCCGCGCTCGCGTCGGCGGTGAGTTCCGCGAACTCCATCACCATCTCTTTCATGCCGACGACCTGTCCCGCTTGACTCCGGAACTCCGGTATCGCGGCGTGGTGCATCTGCAGGTACGTATCGGCCGCCGGTTTGGCGACGAGCCGCGCGAGCACGGTGTAGGTTTGGTCGGGTGGGGCGAGTGGAGGGGGCGACTCGCGGCAACCCAAGATGGCGAGGCAGATGATCGCGGCGAGCGGCCCGAGCATGCGGTTGGGCATGCACAAAGATAAGGCCCTCGCGGAGGCGAGGGCCCTGGAGAAACTCAATGATGAGTGGTCGCGGATCAGGCCGACTTCACGGAGATGTACCCGGCGACGGAGTTGAGGTCTCCGATCGTGTCCTGGGTGAAGTACATCGTCCACGAGTTGCCGGGCAGGGCCTGAACGACCTGCGCGGGCTTCTCACGGCTGACCCAGTCGCGGTTACCGCGGTTGTACACCACCATGCGCTGGCGGCGGACGGTCTGGGCGCGGCGCAGAGCGCGTCGATTGTCCAGATCGCGGCGCATCAGCCGAAGGATCGTGACTTCGGCGTCCTCGGTGCGGGGGAGCTTGTCGACGGTGCAGGTCACCTGCTGGCCGGGGGAGAACTTCGAGAGGTCAAGAGACATGGTGGATACCTCGGGATTGACAACACCGGGCCTCTCTGGACCGGGCTGAGAGTCTAGCGCCTCCCCGGAGTATTTCCAGCGGCAAGGGGGAAAGGCACTCCATCCAACCTAGACTCTGATCTATGACGAATCCCGCTCCGGAAGCACCCAAGTTCGACCCGAACGCCGCCCATCAGCAGAAGCCCAAGCTCCGTCCGGTGCGGGGCTTCCCCGCACAGTTCGGGAACCAGATGGCACTCGGGCTGGCGGACGCGCGGCAGATCTCTGAGAAGGTTGTCTTCACGGTTCCCGCCGCCCAGTTCATCCTACCCCTGATGAACGGGGAGCGGACGATGGATGAGATCGTTCAGTCGGTCGGCAGGGGCCTGACCCGCGAGAGCCTTGAGCACCTGGTCGCGCAGCTCGATGACGCTGGGCTTCTGTTCGGTCCGACGTTCGAAGCGATGGTTGCGAAGATGCGGGCGGACTTCGACGCGAGCCCAGTGCTCCCACCTGCAACGACGGCCGCGATGATCGACGGAATCGCCCAGCATGAAGCCGGCGAGGGCTTCGCGCAGATGACCCAGGAGGCGAAGACCGAGCTCGGCGCGAAAAAGTTGCGCTCGGTGATGGACGAGTGGATGTCGGCTGCGCTGAAGGACGCCGCGCGGCCCAGCCTCGACGGCTTGCCGAAGGCGATTGTGGCGCCGCACCTTGACTACCAGCGCGGTTGGCTGAACTACTCGGCGACATACGGCCGGATGCGGGTCGTGGACCGGCCTGATCGGGTGGTGATCCTGGGGACCAACCACTTTGGAGAGTCCACGGGAGTGTGCGGGTGCGATAAGGGGTACGAAACCGCCTTCGGAGTGTGCGAGATCGACCAGCAACTGCTGGAGTCGCTGAAGGCGAACCTGGGGTCGGAAGACTCGGCGAAGCTGTTCAAGAACCGGTTCGATCACGAGCGGGAGCACTCGATCGAGCTGCAGATCCCGTGGATTCAGCACGTGTTCGGTCCCGACGAGCACGGCAAGTTCCCCCGGGTTTTCGGGGCGTTGGTGCACGATCCCAGCGTGAACGAAGGGCAGTCGTACGACGGGAACGGGCTGGGCCTGGATCCGTTCGTGAACGCCATGTGCCGAACGCTCGATGCGCTCCCGGGAAAGACGCTGATCGTGTCCTCGGCGGATCTCAGCCACGTCGGGCCGGCCTTTGGGCCGACCTACGGCTTCAACGGCCCGCTCGCCGGCGAAGCGGGCGAGGCGGCCGAGGCCAGGAACCAGGTCTTCGCCCACGACCGCGAGATGGTGACGCTGCTGGCCGAGAACAAGCCTGAGGAACTCCTCGCGGCGATGGCGTGGCAGCAGAACCCGACGCGCTGGTGCAGCGTGGGGAACCTCGTCGCGACGATGCGGATCGCCCGGCCGTCGAAGGTCGAGCTTTTCAACTACGCGGCCGCCATGGACCCCGAGGGGACCACGATGGTGAGCAGCGTCAGCATGGCGATGAGCTGATCGCGTTACCAACCCGTGACGTTCGGTGGGGAACAGTTGGGGTGGGGCGGCCGTACTCTGATGGCTGGCAGTGGTTGAGCCGGTTGACAGTGGCGAGTTTCGTGTAGGATGTGCGGCCCCGCGGGCGGCCTGTTCCCCGAACGGGCGTTCGGGTCAGGACTTCGTCCGAGATTTGTAGGAGCATCGGCATGGCATCTTCGACGGTGAGCTGGGGAATCGAAGTCGGCGCTTCGTCGATCAAGGCGCTGAAGCTGGAAGCGGCCAGCGAGGGACAGGCGAAGGTGATCGATTTCGCCGTCGTCCAGCACGCCAAGCCTCTTTCCACGCCCGGAGTCGACGCGAACGACGTCATCCGTGTTTCGCTGGGCCAACTCACGAGCCAGCACGACCTGTCGAAGGCGACGATCGCTGTTTCGGTGCCCGGGCACTCGGCTTTCGCGCGTTTCGCGAAGCTTCCCCCGGTGGAGCCGAAGAAGGTTCCCGACATCGTCAAGTTCGAGGCGATGCAGCAGATCCCCTTCCCGCTCGAGCAGGTGGAGTGGGACTATCAAACGTTCGTCACGCCGGACTCACCCGAGATCGAGGTCGGGATCTTCGCGATCCACCGCGACCGCGTGATGGAGCGTTTGGCGATGCTTCAGGACGTGGGACTGGTCCCCAACCACGTCGTGCTGAGCCCGATTGCGGTGTACAACGCGCTGGCGTACGACCTCCAGTTCGACAACGAATCTCCCGGGACGATCATCGTCGATGTAGGGACGACCTCGACGGATCTGGTCATCGCCACTCCGGGTCGCGTGTGGGTCCGCACGTTCCCGATCGGCGGGCACCAGTTTACCGAGGCATTGGTCAACCAGTTCCAGCTGACCTACCCCAAGGCTGAGAAGCTCAAGCGAGAGGCGGAGGACACCAAGCACGCCCGCCAGGTCTTCCAGGCGATGCGGCCGATCTTCACGGATCTGGCGCAGGACATCCAGCGCTCCATCGGGTACTTCCAGTCGCTCAATAAGGATGCGAACCTGAGTCGCCTCATCGGGGTGGGCTCGACGTTCGAACTGCCCGGCCTGCGGAAGTACCTCAAGCAGCAGCTCTCGCTCGACGTGTACCGCATCGAGCAGTTCAAGCGGATCACCGTCGAGGGAGACCGCGCCCAGGCGTTCAACACCGCGTCGCTGAACCTGTGCACCTGCTACGGCCTCGCCCTGCAGGGCTTGGGTATGAACACCGTCGGCGGCAACCTGATGCCCGTGTCGGTGGTTCGGGAGTCGATGTGGAAGGAGAAGGTCTCCTGGTTCGGGCTTGCCGCGGGGCTGGCCGTGGTCGGGAGCGTGGGCCTCTTCGCCCGTCCCTGGCTGGACAAGATGGCCATCGCCGCGAAGCCGCCGGGCCCGATCATCAGCCAGGTCGTGAGCCGATTCGGTGAGAACAAGCGGCTTGCCGAAGAGGCGGGAGTGCTGTCCTCGGGAGAGCCCGACCTCCGCGCGGCCAACGCCGTGGCGCTGTTCGACGGGCGCGACGTGATGCCCCAGATTCTTGACGACATGGGTTTGGTCTTCGCCGGCGCGTCGCAGACCGCAGTCGGCTGGCCGAAGGCCAAGAACCTCAAGAACGCGGACGGTTCCCCGATGGCGGATGTCCCGGGCAGCGCTTTCGCCCTGAGCGAGTTCAGCACGAAGTACCTCCCCGCCGCCGCGGCGGCGGACCCCTTGGCCAACCCCATGGCAGGTGAGCAGGACCCCGATCCGCTGAAGATCGCACAGTTTCCCAGGGTGCAGTGCAGGCTCGAGGTGACGACCGGGCAGCCCGAGTCCCGCGCGTTCGCGCGAGTGGTCTTCGCCGATTGGCTGCAGAAGGTGAAGAAGGACGCCCAGCGTGCGGGGGTTTCGTTCGTCGTGAAGTGCGCGGACAACGCCTGCGAGGTCTCGGAATCGGGCCGGAGCGACGCCGATCCGCTCGCCGGTGGCGAGGTCGCTCCCCGCGGGGGCGCTCAGGCCGGCCGGCGGCGGGGCGGGGGTGCCGCGGACGGGATCGTCCAGCTCGCGCCCAAGCTCTCCCGCGAAGACGAGCGTGCGATCCGCGACGCCAGGCGGCGGGCTGGCCCGACCGTCGGCGGCGCGCCAAGCGAGAGCTCGGCTGCAGAACAAAGTGCCGCGGCGGCCCTCATGCAACTGGACCAGATCGCGGCGCTCGATACCGCCGCTGCTGAACCTACGAATCGTTCTCGCGTGACCATCACCTGGTACGCGGTGTTCATGCCGCCCGAGGCGCAGGCCGGCGGCGAAAACGGAGGATCGAAGTGAAGCCGCTCCTTGCCTGGGTGAAGAAGAACGTCCTGATCGTGATCTTCTGCGCCGTGATCGTCGTGAGCCTTCCGGTCGCGTGGTTCTTCAGCAACGGCTGGAACAACTCGATCCGGACGCAGCGCCAAAAGGCCGCGACGGACGAGCTCAAGAAGGTGCAGAGCACCAAGGTCAAGTACGTGCTCCCGCAGTACGAGCCCGGCGCCACCGAGATTTCGAAGGACGCGCCGCCCACCTCAGCCCTCACGACCTGGTTCGCCGACCAGCGGAAGGCCTTGGCCGCAAAGGCCGACGAGGTCGCCGCGCGGGCCGAGGCGTTCAACCGTGGGACCGGCGAGGAGGCGGCCGCGGTTGGTCGCTCCGAGCACCAGCCTTTGGTCGCGGGGCTCTTCCCCGGCGACGGGCTCAAGGATGATGAGGTCAATGAGAAGCTCTACGAGTTGGAGAGGGTCTTCAACCCAACCAACGCCGGCGAAGTGAACCCGTACCAGCGAATGCTCGACGAGATCAGTGCCGGCGGGCCCGCGGATCCGCGGATGCTCGTCACGGCGCTCTCCGACCTCTCGACCCGCGAGCGTGAGAAGATCACGGCCAACAAACGCGAGCTCACCGAAGACGAACAGGCCGGGCTCACCAAGATGCTCCGCGAGCGGCGGATCGCGGCGTACCGCGCCCGCGCCGGCGAAGTCCAGGTATTCGCCGGTTCCGACGTCTTCAACCGAAACGCCAAGGACGGCTGGTCGGCGATCCCCGAGCCACAACAGATCAAGGCGATCGACCGGGAACCCAGGCCCGTGAAGATGCTCTACTTCTTCGTCTGGCAGTGGGACTACTGGTGCATGCACGACGTCCTCGCGGCGATCCGGGTTGCGAACACGGGCCCGGCGGGTTCCAGGCTGAACTCGCTCGAGGCGCCTGTCAAGCGAGTGATGCGGGTCGCGCTCCGCGATCCCGAAGGCATCTTTGGATCGAAGGAAGTGGACCCCTCGACCGGCGCTGCCCCGGTCGCTCCGACGGCGGCGATCCCAGGCCTCGCCCCAATCGACAAGACGCTCTCGGTGACCGGGCGCGGCATGGGCAAGTGGAACCCGGTTTACGATGTTCGCCGGCTCGAACTTGAGGTGATCGTGACCTCGTCGAAGGTGACGAACCTGATCGACGCGATTCAGCGGACCAACTTCATGACCGTGACCTCAGTGGAACTGGAAACAGTCTCGCCGGAGGCCGAGTTGAGTCAGGGGTACGACTACGGTGGCGAACACGTTGTGAAGGCCAAGCTCGAAATCGAGAGCGTTTGGCTCCGCAGTTGGACGTCCAAGCTGATGCCCAAGGCGCTCCGTGAGGCACTCGGCATCCCAGAAGCGGCACCCTCCGACGCGGCCCCTGCCCCCAGCGGAAGTCCGGCCCCCCCCCCGGGCGGCTGATGTGCGGATTGATCGGGTGTGCTCGTCATGGAATGCAGACCGCGATGCGGTGATCGTTCTTCGAAGAGGTAAGTTATGAAGCTCAAGGGAATCAACCCGTTCGAACAGCACTGCGACAAGATCGCGGTGGGCGTGACCGGTGCCGCGGCGGTTGGAGTAGTGGCGCTCACCTTCCTCACCCAGCCCAACGCGGTGCAGCCTGACGGCAAGGGCAAGTCGGTGCCACCCGCCGAGGCGTTTGCGGCGGCGGAGGCAGAAGCGCAGAAGGTTCTTGGCCTTCTCGAATCGTCGAATCTCGAAGTGCCCGAAGTGCCCCAACTCACGCTCGCGACCCGGTTCGACGCGTCGATGCAGCCCCCCGAACGCTCGGGGGTTCGCATCGCCTTGGGCGACGGTCGCAAGGTCGACGTTGGTGCGGTCGCCGCGGCGACCCTCGACAGGTTTGCCGGGCTCGCGGTGCCTGCGCCGCAGATGGCGGGTGCCGCGTGCTACCAGGGAACAATCTCCCCGGTCGAACTCGTGCGGAACAAGGAACTGGCGAAGCTGCTTCCGAGTGAGCAGCCGTTCGACAAGGCGTACGTTTCCGTTGAAGGGGTCTTCAGCGGCTCACAGCTCAGAGAGCTGCTGGAGTCCGATCCCGACGGCGAGGGGCCGATCGTTCCCATCCCCACCAACTGGTGGCGGGATTCGGACGCGGGCGGCAGCCGTGACCTGGTGGTCATCGCCGGCATCGAAATCGAGCGGCGCGAGGTTTCACGCTCCGACGGCAAGCCGGTTGCCGCGGACCCCGTCAAGCTGAGCGGGCTGCCCGGTCGTGAGAACCTGCTGGCCGAATGGGGCAAACTCGAACGGGCCGGAGACGTGCCCCCGATGGTGGGACTCGCGGAAGTCATGTCGGAGCAGGTGCAGCGTCCGGCGTTTTATGACGTCATCGCGGGCCCGAAGTGGGAACCCCCCAGCGACCTTCCCGAAGACGCCGACGGTGAGGACAACTCACGCCAGATCGAGCGAGACCGGAAGACCCTCACGAAACTGGACGAGGAGATCACGGACCTGCGGTCGAAGCTCGCCGCGGCCCCAACGGTTCAAGACCAGCGCCGCCGTCGCGAGGCGGATCAACCCCCCGCCCCTCGCCCGGGAGGCAAAGGCGGGAAGGGCGGAATGGGTGAACGGGGGACCGGGCGCGACCCGGCCGAACGTGAACCCCGCGTTCGCACGGAAACCCGGGAGTCGATCCAGAATCGGATCGACGCCAAACTGCGAGATCGCACCAGGATCGCCGATCGCCTTGTCCGCCTCGGCGAAGACGCGGCGGCGGTCGCGCCCGCGGGCGACGCGGCGGCGGACCCGGCCGGTGCGAGGACGACGTCACTTCTGGAGTCCTCCGAAGTCAAGGTGTGGGCTCACGACGCCACCGTTGAGCGTGGCGTGGCGTACGAGTACCGGCTGCGTGTGGTGATGAACAACCCGATGTTCGGGCGCCCGCTGAGCGAAGAGCAGGCGAGCCTCGGAGCCGCCCCGCTCCTGCCGAGCGCGTGGTCGGACTGGTCGAGCCCGGTCGAGGTCTTGCCCGCGGAGTACTACTTCATCACGAACGCAGAGGCCCGGAGCGAGCTCTCGCCCCGTCCCAGCGCGACCGCCGAGATGTTCCAGTTCTACTACGGGTACTACCGGCGCGCGAGCGTGAGCGTGGAGCCCGGAGACACGATCGCGGGCGAAGCGAAGCTGCCCGCCGAACTCAAGTTCGCGGACATGAAGAAGCTCCCGGCCCTGTTGGAGTCGCTGCCCCCGGGTGCACCGGGCGTGGCTCCCCCTCCGACCCCGATGCCTGCGCGTGAGGATCGCGACGGGCCGCGGCGGTCGCCAAGAGGGATCTCCCCGCAGCAAGGTGTTCCGCCGGCAGATTCGCGGCGGGCTCCGTTCCCTGGCGCTGAGGCACCAGGCACGGCGAGTCCCGAGAACCTGCTGCTGACCGAGCCCGCTCCCAAGACGAGGGTGCTCAAGGTCGATGCGTTGATGATGGACGTCGCCGAAGCTCCGGCTGGTGGAGCGGACGGGGTCGTCGCGGGGAGGCCGCGGCTGATGGCGGTCTTCCGGGACCTTGCGGGGCGTTTGGTGACGCGGTTGCCCGAGACGGACCGGGCCCAGCGGGCGTACAGGCTGCTGGAGGCGTCTGCGCGGGCCGGGCAGAATCAAGGCAAGGTTGAGGTCAAGGACGTGGCACCAGAGGCTCCCAAGCCGGTCCGGCCGACCCGTGAACCGCGTCCAGGTGGGGGCGGCGGTGGGGGTGGAGGCGGCGGCGGCGGCGGGGGCTGAGGTCAAGATTGGCCTAAGCTGAAGTGAAACAGGCGGTTGGGCTCTGGAGCGACAAAAGTTTGAGACATGGGCTTGACCGGCGGGAGCGTACGACTAGACTCCTCTCCCGCCAAACGCGGCCTGCGAATGGCGGGGCCAAGGGTTGGAAAGCCTGAGGCAGCCCGAACGAGAAGCTCTCGCGAGGGTGAAGTTCTTTGACAACCGGATATGGAAGAACGTGAATCCGCAGGGTTTCCGGCGACGTGGGCGTAACTGCTTGACGGTCGCTGGGGTCTTCCCTGCGGGTGAACGAAGTTGCTGCAACGACAGATTGATTGAACATGACATGTAGCGCATGAGCTCACTGTCCTGGTCTTGTGAAAGCCGCTGCGAAACGGTGGAAGCAGGATCAAGGATCGGCATAGGAACCTTGAAAACCATGCCGGGGAACACGACTTGAGCAACGGGAAGCGAAAGCGACTCGCGGCGTCAGGTTGGTGACCAAGTACAAGGGCACACGGCGGATGTCTTGGTGTCGAGAGGCGATGAAAGACGTGGGAACCTGCGATAAGCCCAAGGGAGTTGGTAACCAAACTGTGATCTTGGGATTTCTGAATGGGGCAACCCATCCTTCGGGATACTCAACACTGAATGCATAGGTGTTGAGGGCGAACCTAGGGAACTGAAACATCTAAGTACCTAGAGGAAAAGAAAGCAACAGCGATTCCGTGAGTAGCGGCGAGCGAAAGCGGATTAAAGATCAGCGAGCGAAGCGTTTGAATGGCGCACCAGAGAAGGTGAAAGTCCTGTAGCCGCGAATCTTGTAGGCCTTGAGTAAACTCGGGCTCGGGAAACCCGGGTTGAACATGGGGGGACCACCCTCCAAGCCTAAGTACTCCTCGACGACCGATAGTGAACCAGTAAGGCGACTGAACGATGAAAACAACCGCGACGAGCGGAGTGAAAGAGTAGCTGAAACCGTGTGCTTACAAGCGGTCGGAGTCCGCAAGGATGACGGCGTGCTTTTTGCATAATGAGCCCGCGAGTTAGCCTGTACGGCGAGCCTAAGACCTACCGGGTCGGAGGCGGAGCGAAAGCGAGTCCGAAATGGGCGCTGAGTCGTACGGGCTAGACACGAAACCTAAGTGATCTACCGTTGGCCAAGGTGAAGGGCGGGTAAAACCGCCTGGAGGCCTGCACTCGTGAACGTTGAAAAGTTCTGAGATGAGCTGACGGGAGGACTCAAAGTGTAATCAAACTGGGAGATAGCTTGTTCTCTCCGAAATAACTTTAGGGTTAGCCTCAGGTATCAGTTGATGGGGGTAGAGCTACTGGATGGTTTGAGCGGTCTACCCGACTAGCCGGACCAACCAAACTCCGAATACCATCAGCGTAGACCTGGGAGATAGACGGCGAGTGACAATATCCGTCGTCAAAAGGAGAAAAATCCAGATCGCCAGCTAAGGTCCCTAATCTATGCTAAGTTCGAAAGGAAGTCTGACTGCAGTGACAGCCAGGATGTTGGCTTAGAAGCAGCCATCATTTAAAGAGTG
>JBMOHX010000086.1:0-12127 GCA_049317625.1 Phycisphaerales bacterium | reverse complement strand
GACATCATTCACTGGATCTTCCGGAAGCAATTTTTGTCGCCGGTCCAGGTCGCCGCGTATCGCTGACCGCCGAGGAAGTTCGCACGAGTCAGGATGAAGGGCCGCTTGTCGGGATGGGCGGCGATCATGCCTTCGCGCGACGCCCGCACCATCTGCATGCCGTAGATGTTGTGGTACTTGGCGTGCGGGCCCGGCCCGCCCAGTGCCGCGTCCGCGTCGTGGCGGTTGCAGTCGGGCATGGTCTTGCCCGGCACATCAAAGACCGCGGGCTCGTTCATGTCGTTCCACACGCCGTCGACGCCCTGCGCGAGGAAGTCCTTGTACAAACCGGCCCACCATTCACGCGTGCGGGCCCGCGTGAAATCGGGGAACGCGCACAGCCCGGGCCACACTTTGCCGTGGTACTCGCGCCCCGCGTGGTCCGTGACGAAGTGCCCTCCGTCACGCCCCGCGCGGTAGACCGCGTACTCCTCGTCGACCTTGATCCCCGGGTCGATCATCCAGATCGTCTTGAACCCCAGGCCGTGGAGGCTCGCGCTCATCGCCTTGGTATCGGGGAACTTCTTCGAGTCAAAGGTGAAGCAGCGGAACCCGTCCATGTAGTCGATGTCGAGCCAGAGCACGTCGCACGGGATGCCCCGCTTGCGGAACTCACGGCCAACCTCGAGCACCCGCGAGTCCGGCTCGTAGCTCCACCGGCACTGGTGGTACCCGAGCGCCCAACGCGGCGGGAGCGGCATGCGCCCGGTGAGGCGCGACAGCTCGCGCACGACCTCGCGCGGGTGGTCGCGTCGGATGATCGTCACCGCGGGCGCCGGGCCCTTCAGACGGAAGACGACGTCTTTCCTGAGCACGATCTCGCACCGGTGGGTGGTCTCGGCGAGAATCCCCATGGCCGTGCCGTCGGGCAGCAGCACCAGCACGAAGGGGTGCGACTGGTAGAGCGAGGGGGAGCGGTCGGTGTAGTCGAAGGCGTCGGTGTTCCAGAGAACCTTGCGGGTGCCGTTGCGCTTCAGCGGACCCGCCTGCTCGCCCGTGCCGTAGTACGAAGCGCCGGCCACGCATGGAACACGGACCACCGAAGCGGCACCGGCCTTTGAGTACCGGGGCCTGATCGGGAAATCGGCCGGGCAAGGGCCGGTTCCACCGGGAGGAGGCTGCTCGACGAACCCGGGGAAGGGCGCCGGGGCCGCGGCCCACGGACCCAGAAAGCGTGCCACGCCCGGCGCGATCATCACCGCGCTCCCGGCCGCGTGTTCCCTGCGCCGGCCGACCGCCGAAGATGTCGAGACTCGTGTCTGCTTCATCGATCGCATCCCCGCGGAGCGTAGCCATCGCCCCCTCCGCTTCCCACAGGCAGGGCCCCGTGAAACCCGTTAACTTGTATCCCGAAAGACCACCCGGAAGCGCAATCACTGGGAATCGTGCCCCGGACGGTTCGCGCCGCATGCGAGATTCTCCCATATGAACAACCTCCCGAACGTCGTCAGGGTCCTTTCCGCAGCCGCTGTCCTCGCCGCCGGCACGTTGGGGCTTGCCGGCTGCATCGTGTCGACATCAGGGTGCAGCAACTCATGGTTACCCGCCAACTTCAAGGGTCCCGTCAGCGCTGCCGCCACTCTGACGAGCTCCACCGCTGTGGACGCGAGCACCGCGAACGGCACTGTGACGCTTGTGGCCGGCACAGGGCAACAACTCACCGTCACCGGGACCGCTCACGCGACTTCCGCGGAACGGCTTGCCCAGATCAAGGTGCTTGTTGAACAAGGAGCCGACGGCACCGCCCGCGTCACCGTGCAGTGGCCGCCCGACGGCCGGAAGTCCTCGGAGGGGTGCGATCTCGACATCGTGACCCCGGCGGTCGCGAAGCTCACCGCCAAGACCTCCAACGGTTCCATGACGTCAACCGGGCTCTCCGGCGAGTTGCTCCTGGACACGAGCAACGGCGCGATCACGGTCAACGGCCACAAGGGCAGCCTGAACGCCGATACCTCCAACGGGGCGGTCGTGGTGTCGGGAGCCGACGGGCCCGTCTCGGTCAAGACCAGCAACGGCCGGGTGACGATCGCGGTTGTCTCCGCGGGTGAGCCGGTCAACGCCAGGTCATCCAACGGCACCATCTCACTTACGGTTCCGGCCGCCTTCACCGGGACCATCTCCTGTTCCACCAGCAACGGTGGGATCACCAACGCAACCAAGGGCGCGCTGACCCCCGGGTCGAGCAAGAGCCGCGGCACGATCAAGCTTGGCGACGGGGCAGCGGCCTCGACGCTGAGCACGAGCAACGGTTCCATCACCGTGACGCAGGGGCAGTAAACGCCGCAGTCGCAAATGAAAATCCCCCCGTGCGACCCTTCGCGCGGGGGGATTTTGTGTTGGCAGAGCTTGGTTCAGAAACTCACAGGCAGCCGGGGAATCCGACGCCGCCCGCGTCCCACGCCGCGAAGAAGTTGATCACGTCGTCGCCGTCGACGCCGGTCGAGGCGTCCACGTCGGCGCAGGACTCGCTCGCGTCCCACGCGGCGAAGAACGCGATCACGTCGTCGCCATCGATGCCGCCGTCGTTGTTGTAATCCGCGAAGCAGCCGTCCGCGACCCAGGGGCACGGGGGCGTGGGGGCGGTGGTGCTGAAGATGAAGACCCGGCGGCCCGCGAAGTCGCAGATCGCGAGACGGCCGGTCTCGGGGTCGTAGGAGTAGTCGAGCGTGCCGCCCGCCGCGGCCGCCGTGAACGGCGTGCCGTCGGCGTTGAACATGTTGACCGTCACGGCGTTGCCGCTCAGGTCCGCGGCCTTCGTCCAGCCCGCGACGGTGCTCGCCGCGGCGCTGTAGTCGTTGTACACGACAACGTCGTTGCCGAGGCCCGAAACCCACTCGCAACGCTGCATGATCTGGAAGGCGTAGGGATCGGTCGTGCCGGGGGAAAGGTCGACCACCACGAGAGAGGAAAGGCCGCCGCTGGCGTTGCGGGTACCGATCGCAACGTCGTTGCTCACGCGGGCGGCGATGTTGCCGTTGGAGGCGTTGATATCGCTGTCGCGCCAGAGCGTGCCCTGCACGCGGTTGCCGTTGGCGCCGACGATGTTCAGCACCGGGGCCGTCGCGTTGCCGCCGCCGTCCACCGAGTTGCCGTCGTAGCGGCGTCCGGCGAACATGTTGAGGCCGTCACCCGCGCCCGACGCAGAGTCGCGCGGCAGAACGCCGAAGGGGCCCTTGGCCTGGACGCCGCCGGGGTATCCGGCGAAATCCAGGATCGCCGCGAGCGGGCCGTCGAGCAACCCGTCGTTGTTGTAGTCGTAGCCCTCACCCGTGGGGCCGAAGTCCCAGGACGGTCCGGCGCCACCGCGAGCGCCAAGGCCCGCGGGCGAACTGCCGATGAGGATCGGGTTCAACTGCGTATCGACGTCGAAGACCCGGTACCCGCCGGCAACCCCGACCGCGCCGGCGTCGTAGTTCATGATCAGCCCGCCGCCCGTGGCGTAGGACATGCCGTAAAAGCCGCGCAAGGCCGGAACCGTGATGTCATACACGGGGGCCCCGAGCGGATCGGGGTTCGTGTTGAGAAGGCGGAAGGCGCGAGCGCCGAAGATGTCCTCGATCTTCACCACCCGCAGGTTTGCGGGCGAACCAGAGTTGTTGTACCCGGCGACGAACAACCGGTCGCCGGACAGCGCGATGACGCTGGGGTTGTTGCCGATGAAGTAGTCGTTCGGCACCGTCGGCGTGGGGGCCACGCAGAGGGAGAAGAGGTCCTGGGTGTTCTCCAGGTACAGGTTGAGCTGCGCGTGGGCAGTTGCGGCGGAGGCGGCGATCAAGGCTGCGGTCAGTGTGGTCTTCATGTGTGGTCCTCGGTGGTCAGACGGCGGGGCAAACAGCCATCCGCCCGCCGCAGGTTATATAATTCGGTCCGTGCCGTAAAGAGAAATCTTTACCAAGTCGCGCCAGATTGTGCTCGTTATCGGTCGTCCTCGGCGAGGCGCGCCGCTCCCCGAGCAGCGTGGAAGCCGTCCGCTCCCGATTCCAAGGCCCACCCCGGCCGCGCAAGCGAGGTCAGGTTGTGAGCGACCAGCCCCCTGAGCAACGGCAGCGCGGGCCGGAGCGCCACCCCGACTCCACCGAGAAGCCACACCGCGTCCGGCCGGAACATCGCGTGGCCGATCCTGATCGCGCGGGCCAGCGCGCGGAGGGGAGGATCGTCGGGCGTAAGCGCGGCGAGTATCGGGGGGAGTTGCTCGGGTCGGCAGCCGTAGCGTGCGGTGAGTGCGGGAAGTCCGATGTAGGCCTCCAGGCCGCCCGCGCCGCCGTCGGGGCCGATCGGCGGGTGGTCGTCGAGGGAGACGTCGAGTTGGCCGAAGTGGCCGGGAGAGCGGCCTGAAAAGATGAGCGGGACACCCTGGTCGAGCATGCACGCACCGACACCGGTGCCGAGCGAGAGCGCGAGCACGCGCGCCGGGAGCGGGGAGACGCGGTGGGCGAAGTCTGCCGCGGCGGCGTGAGCGTCGGTGACGAGCCTCGCGCTCGCGTTGGGGAGTTCGAGCGGCTCGATGAGTTCGCTGAGTGAGAGGCCGACGAGTCCTGGGACGTTGACGGACGCGGTGAAGCGCCCCGAGGCGTGATCAACGATCCCGGGCGCGCAGATGCCGACCGCGACGACGCCGCGTGTATCCAGGCTTCGCGCCGCGTTGCGGACCGCGAGCAACAGCTCGTCGCGAGAGGGGCGTGTGTATGCCGCTCCGGGAGCGGCGCAGGCGGGGGGAGCACCTGGCCCGAGCAACGCGGCCTTGACGCTGGTCCCGCCGATATCAATGCCGATGGAGGCCATAGAACGCGATGGTACCGCGCTCAGCGCGGGGACCGGAGGTCGTTCTTCTCCCCGAGCCTCAGCAGCGATTCAACGGCATCGGCGTCGGCCTCGTCGATGGATTGATTGCCGTCGACATCGACGGGTGCCCGGTGCTGGGCGTAGAGGTCCTCGATGGTGATGTTCCCGTCGCCATCGACATCGTGGGGATCGGTGAGCGGGACCGTGGCGAGGCTGCGTGCGATATCCAGGTCGTCCAGGTCCACGTCGTCGTCGCCGTCGAGGTCGTAGAGGTGCGGGACTCCCGGCACCGCGGGCGTTGCGCCCAGGCACGCGGTGATCGCGGCGATGTCGCGGAGATCGAGCACGCCGTTCTCACCGAAGCGGTACCTGCGGAAATAGTCGTCGAAAAGAAGGCGGTCGGTCTCGTTGATGACGCTGTCGGTGTTGAGGTTGTACCGGGCGTTGCCGGCGTTGACGGGGACGGGCGTGCCCTGGTACACGTTGGCGAAGAAGGCGCGATCGTCGCCGTCGACGTCGAGATCGGCGTCGAAGTCGGCGGGTTGGCGGGTGGCGGTGTTGAGCAGCCAGAAGGCGAGTTCGTCGCGTTTGGCCTGTTCGGTGAAGGCCGAACCGTCGAAGAAGACGAAGCTCTCCACGCCCACGCCGCGGATCGTGTTGAGCTGCGCGGTGATCGTGGGGTGGGGTGAGGCACCGGTGATGGCGAGGCCCGCGACGACGCGCCGTCCGGAGGCCGAGCCGAGGGTCGTGTTCATGTCGGACTGAATCGAAGCGGTGGTCGACCCGTAGGCCATGGGGATGAGCGTCTGCACCCAGGCGTTGGTCGCCCACGTCGGCCAGTCCTGGCACTTGGCGACTTGGGCGGAGGACGACATGGCGGTCGCGAACATCGCGGCGGAGAAATCGATCGATGGGTTCGCCGCGCGGATCGCCTCTTGCATGCGGCGCGCTGCTTGCGAAATGCCGGCCCTGCGCCACGAGAGGAACCTGTACCAGTGCGAACCGGATGTGAGCACGGCGGTGGTGTTGATGTCGGCGCCGTACATCGCCAGGAACTGAGCGCGGGACCATGAGTCGTAAGACCAGGGCGCGGTGGCGTTGTCGCCGGTGTCGTTGTCGAGGGGGAATCGGTGGTAGTCGGTCTGGATCCCCCAGAGGCCGGTGCAGCCGGCGAGCTCGGTGCAGTAATCGGCCATTTTCTGCTGCACGCCGGGGTTTGCGAGGTTCGCGAAGATCTGCCCGGCGGTGCCGTCGCCCCCGTTCAGCTGGGTATCGACGTTGAACGCGCGCCACTCGGGGTTGCTTGCGAAGTTCTGGGCGCCGCTGGTGCCGAACTGCCAGTACGCGGATTCCAGCCACGCGTGCACGCGGATGTTGTACCGAGCGGCGGCGACGATCGCGTCCGCGAGGTAGTCGGTCGCGAAGCGGTCTGGGAACACGTTCGAGTTGTTGGTGGCCAGGCCGTGGTAGAAGGTCTCGATGTAGAGATCGGTGACGCCGGCCGCGGCGAACTGGGCGAGGTTCACCTCGAGCTGCGCGACGGTGCTCGGCGGCCGGAGCCACGCGCCCCGCACCGGGCGCGGCGTGGGGGTCGGCGCGGGCGCGGGCCACCGGAACCCGAGGTGGCTGGCGACGGCGCGGTGCTGGTTGCCGCTGCCGCTGGGGCGGTTGGCGATGACGGTCGAGGTGCCGGGGGCCTGGTAGACGAACGACGAAGAGTCGCCGCCGTCGAGGTTCACGGCGTTCCACGCGCCGCGTTCGATCAGGAGGTCGGCGAGTTCCGGGAGGGTCATCCCGACCGACCAGTTGTTCTGGCGGCCGTCGATGACCGCGATGATCAGCTGCGAGCGGTCCTGCGTGAGACCGACGGCGGTGCGCGGGTTTCTGACCGCGGGGTCGACGCGTGCCGTGGCACCCGTGTTGATCCCCGCGGTGACCAGCAGGGTTCCCGGGTCGGTGTCGGTGGTGCTGGGGCCCACGCCCGCGACGGCGTCCACGACGCCCGCGAGTCCCGCCGGTCCGATGTAGCCGATCTCCGCGTTACCCGCGCGGAAGACCAGCGCAGGGTCGGGGTTCGCGCCGAACTGGCGGTATGGCGAGACGGTCACACCGTTGGAGACGGACAGGCCGACGACGTCGAGGCACGATCCCGAAACAGTCGCGAAGTAGTTCGCGTTGATCGCGAGGTTGATGCTGTTCGCGGAGCGCCAGGTGTCGGTGCGCAGGGCGTTTGCTTCGCACGAGGTCCCCGTGGGCGAGGTGACGACAACGTCGAGCGTGGGGTCGGTCAGATCAACGCAGGCGAGGTAGCCACGAACGGTGCCACCGGGCGTGACCCGCATCAGAGGCTGGATGCGCACCGGCTGCGCGCAGACCACCGGCGCGAGGAGGAGCAGAACGACGACCGCGACCAACGTGCGCATGGAGGGGATTCCCGTGTGGTGTTGAGGGTACCGCGGGAACGGCCCGCCGAGCAAGGCAAATCCGGGATGATCCCGCGGCACGGTCGTCGGATAACCCGGACTCACTCGGGCTTGGCCGCACCCGCCGACATCGCCCCGCTCGCGTCGATCGCGCGGGTGGACCAGCGGCGAACGGTGCCGTCGCGGAATGGAACAACGAACCCGTCCGGCAGCGCGGCGATCCAGTAGGCGTTCACACCGGGCGCGAAAGAGGCGTACTCGTCACCGGTTTCGAGCGACCAGACCTTGATGGCTCCTTCGGTGCTGCAGGAGTACACGAGGGAGCCGTCCCACGAGGGGACCGCGACCGGGCAGAGCTGGGTGTGGCCCTTGTGGACACGGACAACCTCGCCCGTGCTCACGTCCGTCTGGCGCACATCCGGCATCCACGTCCCGCCGATGAACCGCTTCGAATCAAGTGAGAACCGGCCCGCCCAGTAGGTCGCATCGCCGGTGCCTTCACGGATGATCTTCAGGTCGGATGCGCCGCGGAACGCGAGCTTGCGGGTGCGTGCGGTCACGCCCAGCATCGTCTGATCGGGGCTGAGCGCAACGCCCAGGATCTCGCCGCCGTCGGCCGGTGCCTCCTCGACGATCCGACCCTCCGCGACGTCCCACTTGCGAAGCACCCCGTCCCAACCGCCCGTGTACAGAAGCGCTCCGTCTGCGGTCGAGGCGATAGCGTTGGTGCGGCCGATCGGCCGGCCGATGCTGCGGATCTCACGGGTCACACCGTCCACGATGGAGAGCTCACCCGAGTCGAGCGCAACCGCGACGGAGCGGCTCGCGCCCACGAACGCCAGATGCGTGCCGCCTGTTCGGATCCGGATGACGGCCTGGGCTTCGGTGCCGGTGAGGTCGGTCATGATCACGGTGCTGTCGTCTCCGACCGAGGCAACCCAGCGACCGTCCGCGGAGACCGCCACGCAACTCGCGCGGCCCGAGTGGCGTGCGATCACGCTCTCGCCGACCGGAGAGCGGCCCCACTCTCGCAAACTCCCCCGACCCGAAATCGTGACGATCCCCCCTCCGCTCGACGGGAAGGCCGCGTCCGTCGTCGGCTCGCTGAGCGTGAACGGCATCTTCTCAAGCGTCGAAGCGTCGAGCAGATCGCAACGCCACCAGCCGGTCACCGCGATGAGCGACTCGTCGGGGGAGACCGCGAGCGGGCCCAGCGATCCGCTGTCCATCGCCTTCGCGCCCGTCACCGAGAGGGTCTTCGCGTCCAGGAACTTCACCGACCGGTCGTTGCTGGAGGTCACGATGAGGTTCCTGCCGGGAAGCACTCCCACGCCCCTGATCGACGCGCTGTGCAGTTGCAACTCCGACAGCAGCTCGCCGGTCGAGAGTTTCCAGGCCCGCAGTACACCGTTGTCCGAGCCGCAGAGTACGAGGTCGGCCGCCTCGCTCGCCGCCAGGCTGACCGCGGCCGAACGGAACGACCCGAGGGTCTTGACGACCTCCAGCCCCGGGAACGACACCATCACGACGTTCCCCGAAGCGTCGCCGACCACCGCGGTTGACGGGCCCGCTTGAACGCAGCTCGTGGGGCGAGAGGGAGTGACCGCGGCTTCGCGTTCCAAACTCTCGGTCTCGGGGTTCCAAACCTTGAGCTTCCCATCTTCGCCGATCGTCATCAGAAGGCCGCCCGGAGCCTCGCGCACCCGCACCGCTCGACCCTTGTGAGCCTGCACGCTCCAGATGAGGGAGAAGTCGGCGAACGACCGGATTTCAAGGGTCCCGTTCTCGAAGGCAGTGCCGACGAACCGAGTGCCGACGACCGCCACCGAGAGAGCCCGCTCGGGCGTTCGAACGGTCCGGAGCAGATGGGACTGGTTGACGACTTCGCGGACCGCCCAGCGGCCCTCATCATCGGACGGTTCGACCCCCGCGCCGCATTCACGCAGTGTTTGCTCGGCGATCGCGAGGCTCCCCGACGCCGCGAGCAGCCTCGCCCGCCGGATGTTGGACTGCCGCAACCTGAGCTCGAGCAACTTGGCCGCCTCGTCCGCGGCTTCGCGCTGGACCTTCGCGTCGGCCAAGGCGACCTGGGCCTTGCGGTTCGCGTCGGATTCCTGCCGGGCCATCACCACCGCAAAGATCATCGCTCCGATCATGAACACCAGGGCCGCGGCACCCGCAAGCAGCGTGGTGCGGTACCGCTTTATCTGGCGCGAGAGGACATAGAGCGCCGAATCCTGCCGGGCCGTGATCGGCTGGCCCGCGATGAACCGCTGGAGGTCGTCGCCGAGGTCGGAAGCGGAGTGGTAGCGGCGGGAGCGTTCCTTCTCGATGGCGCGCGAGACGATGGTCTCGATGTCGCCGCGGAACGCGCGGTCGAGGGCGCCGAGTTTCGGGGGGGCTTCCTCGCAGATCTTGCGGATGGCCTCGTGCGAGGGGAGGTTCGCGAGCTCGTGCGGCAAGCGCCCGCTGAGGACTCGGAAGAGCACGACGCCGAGCGAGTAGACGTCGCTGCGGGTGTCGATGTCGGCCGCGTCGCCGCTGACCTGCTCGGGGCTCATGTACGGGAGCGTGCCCATCAGAAGCCCCGCGGACGTGAGGATCGTGGTGGCGCGGTTCCCGCGTCCAGCGCTCGCGACGGTTCGCGCGACGCCGAAGTCGAGCACCTTCGGGCTGAACGACGTCGGTCCGTCGGCGTGGCGTGTGACTTGCACAAGGATGTTGCCGGGCTTGAGGTCGCGGTGGATGACGCCGCGCTGGTGGGCGTGCTGCACCGCGTCGCAGACCTGCACGACCAACCGGAGCTTCTGCTCGGTGCTCAACTGATGGTCGCGCAGCAACTCGGTGAGCGGCGGGCCGTCGATGAGCTCCATGGCCAGGAACGGCTGGGGCCCAAAGCCGTAGTCGGCGACACCCGCTTCGTAGACCTGCGCGATGCCCGGGTGGGAGAGACGCCCCAGCATCTCGGTTTCGCGCTCGAAGAGTTTGAGCAACCGCGGCGTCGCGAGGCCCGGGCGGATGATCTTCAGGGCCACGGACCGGCTCGGCCGCTCCTGGCGCGCCTTGTACACGTCGCCCATCCCGCCGCCGCCGATGTAGGACTCCACGATGTACTGGCCGATGCGTGCGCCCGGGCTCAGCTTCGCGCCGATCGGGGTGTCGAGCAGTTCGCGCAGCTTGTCGCCGTCGAGGAACTCCTCCTCGCCCTCGGCCGAGTCGTGGTGCTTCAGGAGTGAGAGCACCTGATCGCGCAGGACGGGGTCATCACCGCACAGCGCTTCGAGACGCCCGGCGCGTTCCGCCGCGGGCATGCTCGCCAGCTCACAGAAGATGTCCTGCGCGCGCAGGTCGAGGGTGTTCATTCCTCGCGATCCTTCATGGCATCGAGTTCACGGTGCAGCCAGGCCCGCGTAAACGACCATTCGTTCTTCACCGTGGTGAGCGAGAGGCCCAGGGCGGTGGCGGTCTCCTCGTTGCTGAGTCCGCCGAAGAACCGCAGGGTGACGATCTGCGCCTTGCGGGCGTCCTTCAACTCGAGCTTCTTCAGCAGCTCGTCCACACCGATCACGTCGCTGAACTCCCGGCTGGGCACCGCCGGGTCTTCGCCCAGCTCGACGCGCTGGCGGTCGCCGCCGCGCTTCTGAGCAGCCCTGGCGCGGGCACGCTCCACAAGAATCCGGCGCATCGCCTCGGCCGCGGAGGCGAAGAAATGGCCCCGCCCGTCCCAGTTCGGCCGGTCGTGTGCCCCGACCAGCCGCATGTACGCCTCGTGCACCAGCGCGGTGGGGTCGAGCGTGTGCTCCGGTCGCTCCGCGTTCATCCGGACCCGCGCAAGTTTGCGCAGTTCTTCGTACACGACCGGCAGAAGGTCCGAAGCGGCCTTGCGATCCCCGCCAGCGACCGCTTCAAGCAGCCGGGTCACCTCCGGGTACGATGGCAGGACGGGCTCGTTGGCGGTGGACATTCGTTCATTCTCCCATCAAAAGCGTGCCCGGACGCCATTCCATGCGTACTCGCGCGAGATTTCGGCCATTCGGCGCGCGGATTTCGCATGATGGATGGGACTTCGGCGGGACCCGACGCTCGTGGCGTTCGGCTTTTGGATGGACCGCACCGAGCCGGGGGACAGCTCCCGACCTTTAGGGAGCCAGCATGGACCGGCGTCGGCGAGAGCTTGTGCAGCAAAGCTACGAGCGGCTCGCCCCCGGGCTGAACGGCCTCGTCGAGCACTTCTATCGCAGGCTCTTCGAGGTTGCTCCCGAGGCCCGCAGGCTCTTCCCGCCCGACCTTGGCAAGCTCCGCTCCCACTTCGCCGCCGCGGTCGCGATCATCGCACGAAACGCGGTCGCGATCGAGGCGATGGAGCAGCCGCTCTCGGACATGGGGGCACGCCACGCGGGGTACGGGGCCAGACCCGAGCACTACGCGGTGGTTGGGAAGGTCCTGCTCGAAACCCTCGAGCTCGCCGCGGGCGAGATGTGGACCCCGGCGCTCTCGGACGCGTGGCGCGACCTGATCGCGCACGTGAGCCATGTGATGCTCAAAGGGGCCGCGAAGGCAGCGGCAGAAGCCGCGGAACGGATGGCCCCCGCCGCTCCGGCTGCGCACCGCCCGGGGTCGACGTTGTAGAGGATCACCGCGCGTCATCGGCCCCAAACAAGGGCCCCGACGAAGATCGCGGTCGCCGCCCCCAGAAGACCTGTGCCCCAGGCCAAACGTGCGCGGTGCAGGCCGCGCGGGCCGGACGCGAGCCCCCACTGCTCCCGCCAGCGGCACCCACATTCCGGGCAGCTGTCGGACGCGGAGCGGAAAGAACGCACGGGATACTCACACCTCGCGCAGACCAGCGGCCACACGCGCCGATGGGTCAAGCCGCGCCCGAT
>JBMOHX010000085.1:0-12336 GCA_049317625.1 Phycisphaerales bacterium | reverse complement strand
GACGGGAACGGCAACCTGTGGCTCGGCACCTGGCGCGGTCTCCTCCGAATGAACCTCGCGGTCGGCCCGGGCTCGCTCGTCAGGTTTGGCCCGGACAACTCGCGGCTGCCCGGCGGCCGCACGATGGACGTCACCCTCGCTCCCGACGGTACCGTCTGGGTCTCGGCCATCTCGGTGGAATGGGCCGGCGGCGGTCTCACCCGCTACAACCCGGCGACCAACGTGTGGACGCACTTCGACGGGCGCGGCGGCAGCAAGATCGCCGCGCAACCCAAGCCGACGGGCGGCTATTTCATCTGGACTTCCGGCGAGGGCTCTTCGGGCATGGACCGCTGGGACAGCGCCACGCAGACGTGGACCCACATCCCCTACGCCATCGGTAACCCCGTGGCGCTGCTCTCGAAGGACTCTGTCGACGACGCCGGCAACATGTGGGCGCTCAAGCTCGCTGATACCCAGGGGCAGTGGACCCTCGACTGCAAACGACCCGACGGAACGTGGATCACGCCGCCGCTGCCCCCGCGGACTACGCAGCTCGCCGCGCCGTTCGCCGCGATCAAGTCGTACGGGAACTTGCGGGCGTACCTCGTCGTGATCGCGCCCGACGGCGCGTACCACCTTCACAACTTCGACGGGACCGCGTGGACCGACCTCGGCACCGTCCCGCACAACGGGTTTATCGACGACCTGAAGTTCGCGCCCGACGGCACGGTCTGGATCTGCGGCACTGGCGAGGGCGGTGCCATCCGGCGCGACCCCGAGACCGGCGTGTGGCAGCGGTACAGGGTGACCAACACCAGCCAGTTTGACTTCTTCAACAACGATCTCACCATCAGCCCGCAGACCGGAGACGTCTACGCCTGCGCCAACGCTTCATCGGATGTCGGCGGCATGGTGAAGTTCGACGGTCTTCGCTGGACCGACTTCGTTACGCGCCTGGACTACGGGCTCGGCGGTCCCTGGCCCTTCCCCGGCGCGCCGCAGAGCGAGGGCATCTACGCCCGCCCTTCAAACGGGCATGTCGTCGTCAACCCGATCAACGGATTCACGCACGACTTCGACGGCACCTCCTGGTCATCGATCCCCGGCGGCGCCGATCAGATGAACCAGTACATCGAAGACTCGCTCGGACGCCTGTGGGGAGCCGGGCACACCTTCGGTACTTGGATCCTCCAGAATGGTGCTTTCGCAATGGTGGACTTCTTCCCCAGCAGACTCGAGCGCGACCCCGATCGCGCCGGAACGATGTGGCGGTGGAACGGCTCGGATGTCGAACGCACCGACCGCATCTACTCCTTCTCACGCAGCGTGACCAACTTCCCCGCGGTTGCTTCGGTCGGCGGGAGCTTCCTCGGTCTCGCCCCCGACCACAACGGCGTTGCGTGGATCGGGACAACGGTCGGCAAACTCATCAGGCTCGATGCCACCACCGGCGCTTCGCAGATGTGGCAACGCAACCTCGGCTGGCCCTTCCCCGGTGAAAACGTCCAGCCGCTCCTCGTCGCGCCCGATGGCCGAATCTGGATGAGCTACTCGAGCGAGTTCCCCTCGACGGATTCGGGCCTTCTTTGGTGGGACGGCACAACCGTCGGCACCTTCCCCGCTCCGCCCAACGGCGCGTGGCGGTTCGGCGGCCTCCCCCACGCCGGGATCCTCGATCTCGAAATCAAACCCATCGCCGACGGCTACGAACTCTGGATGAGCTGCATCAGCCGCGGCATCGCCGTGCTCACCGTCGTGAATCCCCGCGTGTGCATCGGCGACTTCAACGCGGACGGCGCTGTCGACGGCGACGACACCATCGCGTTCTTCGCGGCCTGGGACCAGAGCCTCGCCTCGGCGGACGTGAATCACGACGGCGGCACCGACGGGGACGATATCATCACCTTCTTCGGTGCCTGGGACGCGGGCTGCTGAGAGTGGCGGCCGTCTCCAGACGGCTGGGTCCAAGCGGTTTTCCAACCGCTTTCCGTGATGATCAAGCAGAGCATCGCCGTTCATCGTCTCATCACGCCGCGCACCCGCGCGGCACCTGTCCTGCTTTCCGCAGAGGAGCCACCATGGCGACCAAGCACGCTCTCAGTCTTGTCCTCCCTTCCCTCCTCCTCGCCCATGCTTCGACCCACGCCTCGGCACAGACCATCACCGTCACAACTGGTGAAGACGTCGTTGACTTCGGCGGCGCTCAGACCGTGACGCAACTCCCCGGGCCCGACGGCCTCATCTCCCTGCGCGAAGCCGTGACCGCCGCGAATAACACACCCGGTCCGCAGAGCATCCACTTCGCCATCCCACGTGCGATCTGGTGGAGCCTCTTCCCCAACCAGGCCGGGTGCCGCCTCGACAACGCCATCTTCCTGACCGACAACGCCACGACAATCGACTTCACAACGCAGACTGAACTCACGGGCGACACCAACCCCGGCGGCTGGGAGGTCGCGGTCTTCTACGCCGGCGCCACAACCTTCGTCTCTCAGTTCATGGTGCTGGCCGACGACTGCACGATCAAGGGGATGGACTACGTCGGTGGCAACTCCACCGGCCCGTCGGTCCGCCTCTACGGCAACAACAACCGCATCATCGCTTCCACCCGCGGCATCGCCAGTGTCGCCATGGATCCCACGACTCCGACACCCGTGAGCGGGAACATCATCGGCGGCACCTCGCCCGAAGATCGCAACGACCTTCGTCGCGTCCAGTTCGTCCATGGATCCAGCGGCAACATCGTCATCGGCAACACCATCCGTGCGATCCAGATCACCGGCGACACGCTCTACGGCCCCTGCGCCAACAACCGCATCGGCGGGCCCACCCCCGAAGAGCGCAACACAATTTCCGGCGGCGGTTCGACCGGGGAAGAGGGCTTCCCAACCGGGATCCAGGTGGAAATCAAGAACGCCGTCGGCACCGTCATCGAGGGCAACTACATCGGCACGACCGCTGATGGCTTCGCGCCATGGCCAGGTACCAACGGCACCTCCGGCATCAACGTCGGCCTCGGCGCCTCCGGCACGATCATCCGCAAAAACCTCATCAGCGGCATCGCGCGTACCGGAACCTTTCGCTACGCGGGCGTGCGCTTCGGTACTGCCATCATCGTCGCCGATGGTTCAAGCAACACACGCATCATCGGCAATCGCCTGGGCACAAACGCCGACGATTCCGCAACCATCATCAACGTGCAAGGACTCCTGGTCGCACGACCGACCACGCTCGCCGCCGCCATCACCGGCGTCGTCATCGGCACCGATGCACCCGGCGAGGGCAACACCATCACCGGCAGCGAGCAGGCGGGCGTGGTGATCCACTCGACCGTCGCTGGAGTGCGCATATCGGCCAACTCCATCTTCGACAACGGCACGCTCGGTCTCGATCTCTTGGGCGCGCTCGGCGTAACTCCCAACGACGCCTCCGACGGCGACGCCGGCGGGAACAACCTCCAGAACTTCCCGGTCATCGTTGCCGCGCGGAGCGGGGGCGCGAGCACCACCGTCGAAGGTTCGCTCGTCTCGACCCCCAACCAGTCCTTCGAACTTCAGTTCTTCCTCAATCCCGCCTGTGATCCGTCCGGCTACGGCGAGGGGAAGATGTACGCGGGCTCACTGCTCGTGCAGACCGGCGCCAACGGTCAAGCGGCGTTTGCCCACACGCTCGACACCCCCGCGCCGGAAGGATCGTTCATCACCGCCACCGCGGCACGCGTGACGACAGGCGATACATCAGAGTTCTCGCGCTGCGAGCCGATCCTGCCCGCGCTCTGCGCGGCGGATTTCAACGACGACGGCGGCGTCGATGGCGATGACGTCATCGCGTTCTTCGGTGCCTGGGACGCCGCGCTCGTTTCGGCCGACATCAACGACGACGGCGGTGTCGACGGCGACGACATCATCGCCTTCTTCGGAGCGTGAGACGCGGGCTGTTAACGCGGAGCCAGCGGCCAGCCCGAAAGTTCGGCCCGGCGGCGAGCACCCGGGCCCGCCGCGACAGCCCCAAGCCCACGGCGCTCCTATCGAGGAACTTTCCCCTATGTTGCGAGCCCTCTCGTCGGTGTGACGGAACCCCTCCTAGGGCAACATACACTCCCTCATGGGGAAAGTTCCTATGCTGCGCGGGAAGTTAAGCAGCCGGGCCAAGGGCCCCGGTTTGTCCGCTTCAGCGCGTCGAGCTTCGCTCGCGCTCGACCCAATCATCACGATGGACGCGACGGGGGTCATTCAGTCCGCCAGTGAATCGGTCGAGCATGTCTTCGGCTGGACCCCCCACGAGCTGTTCGGGCGCAACGTCAAAGTACTCATCCCCGAGCCCCGGCGTTCGTCGCTGGATCGCTACCTCGACCGTTACCGCCACGCGGACAAGGGCAAGTCGCTCAGCCGGGCCCGCAGGTTCGATGCGATTCGCAAAAACGGGACCGCGGTGACGATCGAACTCTCGATGTCGAGAGCCGAGCTTCCCACGCAGAGTGAGCCGTTTTTCATCGGGATCGTCCGCGACTGCAGCGGCGAAATCGACCTCAGCGCGGATTCGCCCGCGGCTCGTTCGAAACTCCAAAAGCTCGTCACCGAGCAGACCCGGGCCCTCGCGACCGCCAACCTCCGGCTCCAGCTCGCCGACCGGCTCGCCTCGCTGGGAACGCTCGCCGCGGGGCTCGGGCACGACATGAACAACGTGCTTCTGCCGGTGCGTGCTCGCCTCAACGCGATCGAGCACACGGCGGTCTCCGCCGCGGCGCTCAATCACGTGAAGGCGGTGCGCCGTTCGGTTGCGTACCTGCAGCACCTCAGCGACGGCCTCCATTTCCTGGCAATGGACCCCGTCGGCACGGGCGAGGCGAGCGGTGATCCGGGGGCCGCGGACCTTGGGCAGTGGTGGGCGCAGGTGGGTGTACTCCTGAAGAAGGCGGTGCCCAGGGGCATCCGCATCACCGCTTCATTCTCCGCCAGGCTCCCCGCGGTGCGTTCGGGACCGCACTGGCTGACGCAGGCGGTGCTGAACCTCTTGATCAACGCCAGCGAAGCGATCGCGGATCCGCGCAAGGGGCGGATTCGGATCGGGGCGACGGCATCGGACGACGGCAAGGAAGTCAGGTTGAGCGTCGCGGACAACGGTCGGGGCATGACCGCGCTGGTCCGCCGGCGGGCGTTCGATCTTTTCTTCACCACAAAGTCCAGAGGCATGGGCACTGGCCTGGGGCTCCCGCTCGTGCGGAAGGTGGCGGAGCGGGCGGGCGGACGCGTAGAGCTGAAGTCTTCCCACGGGAGCGGCAGCGTTGTGACGCTGGTGCTGCCCGCTGTGGCCGGCTCGAAACGCCGCGCAACGGCCGACGATGCCCGGCCCACAGCCGCGGTCACGCTCGCCGATGCTCGCATGTCGGCGCTGGTCTCTCAGATTCTGCTCGCGGCGGGCGCGCACGTGATCGGGGCCAATCGCGCGACGCCCGGGACTGCGGACATCTGGGTCACGGAGCCGACGGGTGCCGCACTGGCGGCTGCTGGGCGTTGGCGGCGTCGGAGCGGCCGGAGGACCTCGGTGCTGGTCGGGAAGCCCCAGAAGAGTTTGAAGCAGTGGGCCGCGCTGCAGGCGGTGGTCGTCGAAACTCCCGCCGACTTCGAGGCGTTGCGTGACGCTCTCGGACAGGCGGTCGCAACATTTGGGGAAAGGCGGGTCAAGTGAAGGGGACTCAGGTGAACACGCGGTCCGAGTCGGCATCAAAGGCAATCTCCACGGCGGCTTCGCCGATCTACGGCGCGGCCGCGGACCCGATCGTCGCGCAATCGCACGCGATCAGGGTGCTGTGCGTTGACGATCACGCCGTTCTGATCGAGGGGCTCAAGGCCCAGTTCGCCGTCAGCGGCGGGATCGAGATCGTCGGCTCTCTCCCCAGCGCGACGCACCTTATCGAGGCAACCCACCGTTACGCGCCGCACGTGGTGCTCCTCGACATCGAGCTGCCGGGCCCCGACGCCTTCGAGATGGCCGATCGGCTCTGCCGCGCGGTGCCCGCGGTGCGGATCATCGTGCTGAGCGCGCACGTTCGGGATTCGTACATCAGCGCCGCGTTCACGGCCGGAGCCGCGGCCTACTTCTCGAAGGCCGATGATCTGGAGCACATCGTCGCGGGCATACGCGAGGTCATGCGGCACAAAGCCGGTTCGTTCCTGTTGGGACCGAAGGTGCAGGAACGGTGCAGCCCCGCGCCGGGAGCCGGTGGCCAGGGCGTCCACGGGAATGCCTCGTCCCGCCGGAAGGCGGACGCGACGGGTGCGCCGCAAACACTCTTGGACACGCTCACGGCACGCGAGATCGAAGTGCTCCGGATGATCGGCAAAGGCCACTCTCGCAACCAGATCGCCGAACAGCTCTGCCGGAGCGTGAAGACAGTGGACGGACACCAGGCCCGCATGATGAAGAAGCTCGGGATCGAAGCCCGTGCCGACCTCATGCGTCTTGCGATCCGCGAGGGGCTCGCGAGCGCCTGATGGGGGAATTGTGCTCCAATGACACGGCCCAAATCGACGCCATCATTTGATTCAGCGCAATCAAGCAGGTGTGTCACACGCACCAGCGCCCGATTGCAACGCCGTGACCGACGCGTCAGGAGCCCAAAGCTCCACGTGTCGATCACAGCTTGACCCCGCTGGAGGAGAGCGGGGTCGAGGGGGCTTCGTCGTAAGCCACCGCGAGTCTCACGCGGCCGGGTTGACCCGCGGTCGCGTCGGTCACGAGTGTGTTTTCCGCGTGACCGACGCGTCCGCTTCATCGCGGAACGCGGTTCAGTTCGTGCGGTGGCTCGGGCCAGGGGCGGCGTGCTTGAGAACTTCGCCAGAGCGTGCCTGCCGCTCCCTCGCGCGTGCCATCAGCCGCAGCACATACGGGAACGCCCACACGCCCGCGCGGACCGCGATCCGCCAGCGGGAGCTTTGCGGCGGCGGAGCGGGTGTCCTGGCAGGGCGCGGACGCAGCAACTCGCGCGCGAGCATCCCCCCGCCCCCGACGGCGAGGCCTCCAAGAACCGCAAGCCCTACGAGGCTCGGGGCCCGCGCGTCGTGACGATCCGCCCAGTGGAGCAGGCGCGATTTGGATCTGGACGTGAGCACCCGCGCGACACGGGCCGCGCGAGTCCGATCCTGCTCCTCAGGGTGCGGGCTCACGCCCGCCGCCGGTTCGAGCACCGCGTGAAGAGCAACACGCAACCGGCCCCGATGAACAGGAGGCCGCACCCGCTCGAGCACGCGGCGAGCGGCCTTCCCAGCATCGGTTCCAGCCACAAGTAGATCGCCGCGGCAAGAAGCCCGAAGCCCGACACGATCAACGGCACGCCGATCAGCAGCAGCGTCGCCGCCACCGCTGTATCGAGCAGGACCGAATGGGCGTGCCTCGCCTCCGCGCGCAGCACTGTTCCCAGCGCCTGCGCCTCGGCCTCGAACAAGTCCGCGACGCGGACAACAAACTGCGAGATCGCCTTCACGCTCAGCTCCTGGGGCGGAAGACCAGCAGGCCAACGACAAGTCCGATGCCCGCGGCGATGCCGAGGCTTGTGATGGGGTTCTTCACGATCGCGTTCTTGAGACTCGCCGCGGCGTCGGCGCCCGCGCTCTCGGCGTCGTGCAGCGAGTGCTTCGCGGCCGCGACGGTCGCTTCGGCCTCGTGCCGCAGCTCGTGCGCTCCGTGGCGAACGAGCTTCGCGGCGTCCGTGGCGATGTCGCCGAGGACGTGCTTCAGACCGGCAGCGCCGCGCGGATCCGTGTCATGATTCGCGGCGAGGCCATCGGGGGTATCTGTGAGTGACATGAGTGGACATCCTTTTCTGATGCGAACCTCTGGGCACAGCCACAACTCTCCGCGTGGCACGCGGACGGACGCGGGCTGTATTCGAAACCGCTCGGCCGCCGGGGGAATCGGCGGCCGAGCAGTGCGACCACATCCTCATGGAATGAGAGGACGGCGCTTGAGAACCGGCTGATCGTTCGGGCGGAGCGCACAACTCCCGCGGCAAACGATCCTGAAAGGAGGACACACGGCTCTCGCCGGGTGTCCTCTCTCGTCTCCCGCCCTCTATGGGGCGTCTCTTCATCGAGTCACACGGCGGCGTGCTTGTTCATCGCGCGGACATTCGAACGAACCCGGTCCCACGCGTCTCGGCTCGCGTCCTTGGCCTGGTTCCAGGCGAGGCGCGAGCCTCCCTTGGAGTGGTCCCAATCGCTCCCCAGCTCGGACTCGATGCTCTCGAAGCTCTTGTTGAGATCTCCGTGCGTCACGAAGCTCTCCCATCCGTACCGGTAGGCCGGCGCGAACTCCTCGAAATCCAGCGGCGTCTTGGCGTAGGGCCGCGACGCGTAGTTGTGCCGCCAGTAGTCCGCTTCCGCGGCCGGGTTGACGATCCCGGTGGTCGCCGTGCCGGCGATCCCATCGAGCGCCGCCGCCGCGATGCCCCCGACCGGACGAGCCACCGGAAGGGTGGTCGTCGGGGCGCTCTCGGGGTTGTTGCTGGATTCACTCATCATCATGCTCCGGGAGGTGTGGTGCTGCGGCACGCGGGCTCGCTTCGGCGAGCCGCGTGCGCGGGCCTCGGCCGCTCGTTTACGGAAGTGCCCAGGCAGGGGCGTAGTTGGAGTCGAGCAGCACGACGCGAGCGTCCTTGCAGGTCATGGACTTCGCGATCCAGTACTTCTGCCCGTCGACCGTCGTGCGGCACGCGTCGACCTTGATGGAATCGCCCGGCTTGCAGATCGACTCCTGGTTGTCCATGTACCAAGAGGGTCCAAGGACCACGAGTTCTTCGTGCCCGTTCACATCGATGCGCACCCCGCTTGCCGCGGGGGTGCCCTTGTCGAACCTCACCTCGCAGATTTCTTTTACCTGGCCCTCGATGACGCGGGCCGAGTCCCGCTCGATCGCGGTGATGACCAGTCCTCGCGAGGCCCACGGCCTGTTGGAGGGGTGACCCGAACCGATCGGGCCGCGCGGCTCTTCGAAGCGGGGCGCCGGAACTCCGAAGGCCTTGTACACCCGCTCGGCGTGGTTGCCGCTGCCGAGGGTCGCCGGATCCTTCGGCGTCTCGGGGCTCTTCATGACCATCTCTTTGGACGCGTCGATCCGCACCGTTCCATCGAAGGTCACGGTCGCCACGCTCCACGGCACGAGCCGCTTGGTGTCGCCGATACCCAGGAAGTTCTTGTTCGGATCGATGGACAGGAACGCGATCTCGCCGGAGGCCCGGTCGAGGATGATCTCGTGCACCTTGCCGACTTCTTCGCCGCGGCAGTCGATCTTCATCCCCGGCAGGGTGCTCATCAGCAGGTAGCGGGAATAGGGTGTGCTGTAGTGGGACCCGCCAGACTCAACGGACTTCAGCGCCCAGCGCGGCGTCCCGTCGGTCTCGCGGAGCTGGAGCGTGCGTTCATCGTGCCGCAGCACGGTGGCGACGAGCAGTTCATCGGGATCGCGGGGGAGCGAGATCGTGTCGATCGAGACGCGATCGCCCCGCATCGGAGCCGCCTGCGCGCCGTTCACGAACCACGAGGGGCCGAGCGCGATCTGCCGAGCTGCCCCGTTCGACTCCGACACCTTGATGTGGACCTGTTCGCCGAAGCTGGACGTCCTGACGCGGGTGACTTCCTGAACCTCACCCTTGACGGTGAGCTGCTTCGCGGTGTTGAGGTTCCCGGCGTAGGGATCTGTCCCCGACGCGGCATCGGCGGCGAGTCGCTGGTGGAGCGTGTTGCTGTTGTCCTTCGCGGAGTCCTTCAGCGCCTGCCAGCTCTGCGGCGTGTACTCCGGGTATTGCTTCAGCTGCTCGGGAGTCGCGCCGAGCACGAAGCTTCCGTCGCTGCCGGTCTGCCACCCGAAGGCCGAGAAGGGAATCGCCACTTCGCGCCCGCCCATCCCGAGCGAGGTGTCGGTGCGGAGGATGATGTACTCGATGCGACCCCAGCCACGATCGAGAATCAGATCGCTTACCTTCGCGATCTGCTCGCCGTTGTTGTTCATCACCTTGCGATCGGACAACCAGCTGGACGACCGGAACTCGGCGCCAGCCGGGATGGTCTCCACGGAGCGGCCGGGCGGCACCACGGGCTGCGCACGGGCGGGAGCGGCAACACCGGCCGCCGACACCAATATCATCGCGGACATGAAACCTACGGTTACGCGAGTCTTCATCTGAAACCTGCTTTCTACTTCGAGCGGTTCGGGCCCTATCGGCCTGTCGCAACGGGCTCAACGTTGTTCCCCTTGCGACCCACGAAAGCTCGACATATGAATGTTGGCTCGATGCGCCGGCGGGAACAGGGAGTAGGTTTCCTCAATCCGCGTGGGCGCACGTGCGCGGTTCACGGGGGCTCCCCCCGCGGGCGCGGATCCCCGGGGACCGTCACGTACAATGTTGAGGGCTCCGGATGCGCCCGCCGGAGAGATCGGATGATCGCGGAGTCGGTGATCGAACTTCCTAGTGACCCGGGCCGCCGCGAGCGAGATCGGGTGCCACTTCCCTTCGAGGTACGCGGTGGCTGATGAGCTCCAGGACATCGGCCGGTTTCAGCGGGCGAAGGCGATCTATACCGACGCCCGCGAGCTCGGTCTCGCGGCACGTGAAGAGTTCATCGAGAGGTGGTGCGCGGGGGACCGCACGCTCGAGAAGATCGTCCGCGACCTGCTCGCCGCGGAGCTGCTCCCGATGCCCTTCGAGAGCCTGGCGGAGGACATCCGGGCCGCGCAGGATCCCCCGACGGCTTTGCGGAATGCCAGCGAAGGCGACGCGGGCTCCTGGATCGGCAGGTACCGGCTGCTCGAGCGGCTCGGCGAGGGCGGGTTCGGAACGGTGTTCGTGGCGGAGCAGACCGAGCCCGTGAAGCGGCGGGTCGCGCTCAAACTCATCAAGCTGGGCATGGACACACGCCAGGTCGTGGCGAGGTTCGAGCAGGAGCGGCAGGCGCTGGCGATCATGGACCATCCATGCATCGCGAAAGTGCTCGACGGAGGCGCCACGGCGACCGGACGCCCCTACTTCGTGATGGAACTCGTCAAGGGAGAACCGGTCACGGAGTACTGCGACCGTCGGAAGATGCCGATCCGGGGGCGTCTCGAGATCTCGGCGCAGATCTGCGAGGCGATCCACCACGCCCACCAGAAGGGCATCATCCACCGTGACATCAAACCCAGCAACGTGCTCATCACCACCGTCGGCGACAAGCCGTTGCCGAAAGTCATCGACTTCGGGATCGCCAAGGCCACCAGCGCGAAGCTCACCGAGAAGACCATCTTCACCGAGATGCGTCAGCTCATCGGCACGCCGGAGTACATGAGCCCCGAGCAGGCGGGTGACACACTCGAAGACATCGACACCCGCACGGACGTCTACTCGATCGGCGTCCTCATGTACGAACTCCTCACCGGGGCACCGCCATTTGACTCCGATCGTCTCCGATCCGCGGCGTACGGCGAGCTCCAGCGCATCATCCGAGAAGAGGATCCCCCAAGGCCCAGCACGCGGGTCGGCTCACGGAAGCAGGTGCTCGCAACTGTCGCGGCCGCGCGGGCGGTCCTTCCCACGCGTCTGCCCGGCGCGATCCGGGGCGAGCTCGACTGGATCGTCATGCGAGCCATGGAAAAAGACCGGTCACGCCGGTACGACTCCGCGGGCTCGATGGCGCGGGACATCCGCCGTTTCCTCGACGGGGAACCGGTCCAAGCGGCACCCCCGAGCACGGTCTATTGGCTGAGAAAGAACCTCCGGCGACATCGCGGCCCGGTGGCCGCCGCGGTGCTGGTGTTGTTGGCACTGCTCGGCGGTCTCGCTGGCACGAGCCTGGGCTTCTTCCGCGCAAAGGCGGAGCGGGCGGAAGCGATCTCGCAACGGACCCGCGCTGACGCGAACGCGTTGGAGGCGAACACCGAGCGAGCGAGGGCGGACCAGAGGACGATCGAGGCGCTGCGGAGCCTGGAGTCGGCCCAGCGGCAGGCGTACCTCGCCAACATCGGGGCCGCGATCAGCGCGCTCGACTCCGGAGAGGCACAGAGTGCTCGTCGCCGACTCGACGAATGCCCCGAGCCGCTCCGCGGTTGGGAGTGGCGCCACGCGCGGAGCCGACTGGACACGAGCATCAGGGTCTTCTCGAAGGCCCAGTTCCCTTCGATGGTGACCGAGGACATCGACATCTCTCCCGACGGCCGACGGTTTGTGACCCCGTGGCGCGACGCCGGAACGGGGAGGTGGGGCGCGCGGATCGCGGATTGCGAGACGGGCGCCGAGGTCGCTGTGATCCCCGGGCACTCGGGCGTGGTGGCCTCGGCACGGTTTAGCCCCGACGGCGCACGCGTGCTCACGGCGGGCGAGGACGG
>JBMOHX010000084.1:0-12360 GCA_049317625.1 Phycisphaerales bacterium | reverse complement strand
AACTATCTGTTCCTCGACCGCGCAATGACCCCGGCCGAAGTGACCGCCCTCGGCGGCACCAACGCCGCCGGCATCCTCTTCCCCGAGTTGCCCCCGCCCTCCTGCCCTTGGGAAACGCTCGGCTGCCCCGCCGACTTTGACAACAGCGGCGGTATCGACGGCGACGACGTCATCGCCTTCTTCGGTGATTGGGACGCCTCCGCAGACTGCGCAGACGTGGACTCGAGTGGCGGCGTCGACGGCGACGACGTGATCATCTTCTTCGGCCAGTGGGACGCCGGCGGCTGCTGATCAAAGTCGGGTTCGCCGGGAGTACAGTTCTCATCGCATGCCGGGGTGTGCCCGCGTGCGCATCTATGTGAGGTGCGCTCAGTCCGAGCCCCGCTGTCCTCTTTGCCGAGAAAAACACCCATGAGATTCCCGACGCTCCCCCTCGCCGCCGCGGCCCTCTTCCTCCTCGCCGGCATGCCCATCGGCACGGCGCTCGCGCAAGGAGACAAGATCGTCGTCAAGACCGCCGACGATCTCCCGCGTCACACCTACAAGTTCGAGGGCAAGGCCTCCGAGATGGTCGTCTCCGATGCGCCCTTCAAGGCGCTGATGGCCCAGATCGTCGCCGACTGCGAATCCGACCTCGCGAAGTACGACATCCAGGACCCCACAACCCTCCAGGAATACCACCGCCTGCTCCAGGCCGCTGCGATGCTCAAGGGCGACCTCGACGCCGCTCTCAAGCACGCCGACCGCGTGAAGGAGCTCGAAGCCAAGGAGTCCAAGAAGCTCATGAGCGGCGCTGTCCTCCGCGCTTACGCCGCCGCGACCAAGTCGGGCAAGACCGGGGACGAGAAGACCGCCTTCTTCGGCGAGGCCCTCAAGCGCAAGGTCTCGTCGCTCCCCTGGGACAAGGTCGGCGCCGAGATCACATCGATGCGCGGTCAGGCTCAGTTCGTCACCCGCGAACTCATCATGGGTCAGATCGAGTCCAGCCTTGATCCCATCGTCGCCGGCCAGGAGGGACAGGTCCCCCAGGAGATCGCCCGCGGCATCCTCCAGACCCGTTTCACCCTCGACATCGTGCTCCCCCTCATGCCCAAGATCGCCGAGGTCTACGGGGCGGTCATCGAGAGCAAAGCGGCCCCGAAGAAGGACATCTGGCCCGACCGCGAAGCCGTTCTCGATGCCAGTCGCGGCTCCCCCGTCGTCGCGTGCATCTGGGACTCGGGCACCGACGTCCAGATCTTCAAGGACCGCGTGTGGGTCAACGCCAAGGAAACGGTCAACGGCAAAGACGACGACGGCAACGGGTTCGTCGACGACGTCAACGGCATCGCGTGGGACCTTGAAACCAAGCCGGTGCCCGAGCTCCTCCACCCGCTCACGGACATGAAGAACCCCGTGGAGGTCGTGCGCGGGTACACCAAGGGTCTGGGCGACAGTCAGTCCGGCGTCGAAAGCCCCGAGGCCGACGCCCTTCGCGCTCACGTCCGCTCGCTCAAATCCGCCGACGAGGTCAAGACGTTCATGGAGGACCTGGGCCTCTACGGCAACTACTCGCACGGCACCCACGTCGCCGGCATCGCGGCCAAGGGCAACCCGCACATCCGGCTCCTCCCCATCCGCATCACCTTCGACTACCGCCAGATCCCCCTCCACACGCCCAGCGTCGAGAAAGCACGGGAAGAGGCCAAGGCCGCCCAGTCCTGCGTGAACTACATGAAGGCCGCCGGAGTCCGCGTCGTCAACATGTCATGGGGCGAGAGCCGCGCGAACATCGAAGCCGAACTCGCGGCGAAGAACGTCGGCAAAGACCCCGCCGAACGCGCCGCCATGGCCCGCGAGATCTTCGGCATCCAGAAGAACGCCCTCGAACAGGCCATGAAGTCCGCCCCCGAAATCCTGTTCGTCGCCGCCGCCGGCAACAGCGACGACAACGTCGACTTCGCCGAACTCATCCCCTCCGGCATCAAGCTCCCCAACCTCGTCACCGTCGGCGCCGTCGATCAGTCCGGCGCACCCACCAGCTTCACCAGCTTCGGTGAGGGCGTCGAGTTCTACGCGAGCGGCTTCGAGGTCGAGAGCTACGTCCCCGGCGGCGTCATGATGCGCTACAACGGCACGTCCATGGCAGCGCCGCAAGTCGCCAACCTCGCGGCCAAGCTCTGGTCGATCTCCCCCAAGCTCACCGTCGCGCAGGTCCTCGAAGCCATCCGCGCGGGCGGCGATGCGATGGACGGCCACGCCAACCGCCTGCTCATCAACCCCCGCAAGTCCGTCGAGGCGGTCAGCGCGAAGTAATCTCGCCCCCACGCCCGAACACCCGCGCCGCCGCAGCCTCGCCCAGATCCGCGAGCAGCGGGAGCCCAACGGTCTCGTAGTCGTACGCGTCGTCGTTCAGCACGCCGTCGCTGTTCACGTACACCGTCGCGGTGAGGAAAAACTCACGGCCCGTCGCCGGATCAACCACCCGCGAAGCGTCGGTCAGGAAGCCATACGCCAGCCCCACCTTGTTCTCGATCCGGGCGTCCGGCGCTACACGCCGCACGCCCGAGAGGAAGTACTTCCCCCAGTCATCGGGAAACGTCGCGGGATCAAACACCGGATCGCGGCACTCCCTCGGCAGCGTTCCCATCAACCTCTGCATCATCACCCGGTCCGCCTCCGCGATGGGCAACTTCCGGTCCGTCAGCTCCGGCCGCGACAGCGCGATGACCAGCTCGTGAAGGTCACGCAGCGAGATGCGGTTGTGGTGCGTGAACCGCATCGGCTCTTTCACCAGCGTGTCGCCGCGCATGAAGCCAACCCCAACGGTCTCCTCGCTTACCGCCGGCCACTCCGCGGGTCCCTCCCGCCGCTCCAAACGAACGGCCCCGTGGTCGGTCTGTACTTCAACAGGCCCCGCCGCGGTACGGTTCGGTGGCTTCACCGTTCTGCTCAGCCTGTGCTCGATTCTCACGCTGCCGAAACCCGCGTCCCACATCAACCCGTTCATCGCCCCCGGCCCCGCGAGGTCAAAGCACAGATTGAACGCCTCGTTGTCACTCACAATCAGCATGCGAGCGAGCTCGCGATCCAGCCGCGGCACCGAACCGTCAGAGGCGAAGAGCGCACGCCCAGGATCGTCGACATCGTACCACAGAATCGGCCTGTCCAGCGGTGCACCGAGCTCTCGCATCTCGTGAAGCGCCGCCACCGCGCCGACCAGCTTCACCGTGCTCGCGGGGTAGAAGTACTCCGCGTCCGCGCGGAACTCGCTGTCCACGCGCTTTCCGCCGCGCACCTCGGTCAAGATGAACTGAAACCGATGACCCGCCGCGAACCCACCGACGCCCCCGCGCGACGCGCACACGTCATGCGCGATATCTTCCGCGGCGTGCTCGCGCTGCACGCACCCCACGCAGACAAGCACCAACATCAGCCAGCACATCAGCCTCATCGATTCCCTCACGCGCGATCAATCGCCAGGTCCAGTTCCACCGTCGTCGGTGCCAGGCACTCGGTATCCGTGCACGCCTGGTACGTCACCGCGAGCAGCGGAGTCCCGGACCACTCGCCCCGCAACTCGACCGCAACAGACATCTCGAAATCCCCGCGCAGCACCCGCGTCGTGCCCACCGTGTGCGACCCGTACTCCTCACCCGCGGGGTAGTCCGCGTACGCCGCGACCCCCGAGCCGTTGACAACCACCACGCGCAGCGGCACAAGGCCCTCGGCCTCTGCCCCCGCGATGTGCCACCCCGGCGCAATCTTGAACAGCAGCCGGGTCTGCGCGGGCTGGTCCACCCCAACCACGATGCGCTCGTCACCCGCGAAGATCTGCACGACGTCCTCGCGCCCCTGCGCTCGCGCCGCCGGCGCGGCCTCCGGCGGTGCCACGAACCGCTCCGCGCCCGGCATCCCCCGCCGCAGAATCTTGAGCAGCGACCGCACCGCGTGGGTGCTCCCCACCGGTGAACCCGCGACATGCCCGCTCATCGACTCCAGCAACGTCACCGCGTCCTCACCCACGGCTGGCTCTTGCGCGACGCGGTCGAGCTCGAGCAGCGCATCCAGCAGCAGCGAACTCCCGCTCGGCACCGCCCCATCATGCACCGATCGGTTCCTCAGGAAGAGATCACCTCTCCCCGCCTCAACGTCGTACGCCGCGCCCGTTCCATCCATGAACTTCTGCTTCACCATCTCACGAAGCAGCATCGCGCGCGCCGCCCACTTCGTCGCCTTCGCCCCGTCCGCACCCACCAGCGACGCCATCGCCTTCATCAGAGCCGCGTAGTCCTCCAGCGAACCCGCGCCGATCCCGATCCGATCCCCACGCTTGGTCCGCGCGAGCCCGTTCCCCTTGAACGCGAGCCAAGCCGCCTCCGCCGCGCTCGCGGCGATGCCGACGTACGCGGGATCATTCAGCGCCACGCCCGCCGTCACGAACGCGTCAATCATCAACCCGTTCCAAGACGCGATCGCCTTGTCATCCAGCCGCGGCTGCGGCCGCTTCCCCCGCGCCTCCAGCAGCGCAGTGCACACCGCATCCAGCTTCGCTCCGAACTCCTCCTCGCCCATGTTCAGCTCGCGCGCGACCCGCTCCGGCCGGTCGTGCAGCCGCGCCACAAACACCGGCGCATCGCCCGGATGATGCGGGTCCCTGAAGTTCGGCTGACCGTCGAAACCCAGTACCCTCCCAGCCCACGCCGCATCCTCGGCGCTCAGCACCTCCGCCACCTGCTCCGGAGTCCACAGGTAGTTCTTCCCCTCTCGCCCGTCCACTTCCGCATCGATCGCGCTGAAGAAGAGCCCGTCGCTTCCCCTCATCTCGCGCATCACAAACGCCAGCGTCCGCCGCGCCGTCCGCTCGAACCACCGATCCCCGAAGTGCCGCGCCGCCCGCGCGTAGATCGCCGCGAGCTGCGCATTGTCGTACAACATCTTCTCGAAGTGCGGAACGGTCCACTCACCATCCACGCTGTACCTGTGAAACCCGCCGCCCACCTGGTCGTGAATCCCCCCGATCATCATCGCCGTCAACGTCCGCCGCACCGCCTCGTCCACCGCGTCCGCCGTCGAGTCATCTCCCGCCGCGTCCCGCACGTCCATCAGCAACTCGAGGTACACCGGCTGTGGGAACTTTGGCGCATCGCCGAACCCGCCCCGCGTCCTGTCAAACACCTTCAGCAGCGCGCCCACGGTCTCCGAAACAGTCTCGATCGATAGCTGCCGCCGCGGCCGCGTCGTCCCCAGCTCCTCGGCAACCGCCGCCGCAAGCTGCTCCGCCTGCTCGACAACTTCGTCACGCCGCGTCGCCCACGCGTCACCGATCGCGCCGAGAATCTGCGGGAACGTCGGTCGGCTCCCCAGCCCCGCCATCGGCTCCGCCGGGAAGTATGTCCCGCACCAGAAGGGCTTGAGCGTCGCGGGCTCGAGGAACACGCTCATCGGCCAACCACCGTGCCCGGTCATCATCACCGTCGCGGCCATGTACGCGTCGTCGACCTCCGGGTGCTCCTCGCGGTCGACCTTCACGCACACGAAGCGCTCGTTCATCATCGCCGCGATCCGCTCGCTCTCGAAGCTCTCCCGCTCCATGACGTGGCACCAGTAGCACGTCGCGTAGCCGATCGACAGAAAGATCGGCACGCCGCGCCGCCGCGCCTCGTTGAACGCCTCATCACCCCACGGCCGCCAGTCCACCGGGTTGTGCGCGTGCTGCAGCAGATACGGGCTCGCGGTGGACGCAAGGCGATTCGCACGGCCGTTCATAGCGTTTCTCTCGCGGCCCCCGAAGAGCCCAGGACCTTGAAGCACAGCACCGAAACGGGCCGACTCGGACTCTTCACGAGGCCCGCCGGACGCTCCTCGTCGAGCGCCTTGCCCTTGTTCCGAGAGACCGCCGTGAGCGCCCGCAGGCTCGCGCGCAGCACCGCATCCGCCGGCAACGAACCGCATGTGAGCGCCACCCCGCCCGCGACGAGCCGAACGTCGTCGTCGTTGCTCCCGCGCGAGACCTCGCCCATGCACTTCTCGAACGCCGCCGCGTAGTCCGCAGCCGCATTCTGCAGGTCATCCGCCTGCGCGCCCCGCGCCCCGCCACGCGAGGCCTCGCAGCCATCAAGCGCCGCACGCAGCACCGCCAGCGGCGCCCGCAGCACCTCGCGTGCGATCGCAAGCCGCGACGCGTCCGCCTGCAACAGCACCGGGATGATGATCGTCATCCGGTCCTGCAACAGCCCGAACTCCGCCTTCTGCGCCAGCGAAACGGGGTGCGCCCGCGACACGAAGGCCCCCGCTCGGGCCGCGAACCGGTCCAGCCCCGCCGCCACCGGCACGGTGATTCCCGGATCCGGGCCGCCCTTGAGTATGTCCGCCGCCAGCGCGTTCAAGTACCCACGCTCATCCTCAAACAGCCTGTCGTGCATCAGCGGCCGCAGCGACGAGAGCCACGGATCATCGGAAATCTCACCCGCCGCGGCCCGCACGTCACCCACCGCCGACTGGGCATCGATCTCGCCCCGCAGCAGCCCGCTCCGCCACAGCTCCTCCGCCCACGCCCAGCTCCGCACCAGCTCGCGGTACGACGCGGACCGCTCCGCGACTTCCCGCGCACCCTCGCGCCCTCCCGAGGGCCCCATCGGCAGCAGCGTGATCACCTCGTCCGCGAGCAGCAACGCCGCGAGCGCCGGCGCCTCGCGCGTCGTGAGGTGGTAGGGGCTGACAACGATCTTCATCCCGCGGCCTTCTCGGCGGCCCGCGACAGAAACTCCCGGATCCGTCCAAACTCCGCGGGCAACGTGAAGAACAGGCTCTCGTGCCGCCCCTTGTGGATCACCCGCTCCGGCCGACCGGCCCGTTCCCACAGCAAATTGCCAAGCGGCGCAGGCACCGCCGTGTCGCCGTCGGCGTTGAACATCAGCACCCGCCGACCCTTCAAGAGCGCCGCCGTGTGATACGAGTCCTGCGGTGCCCGCTCGAGATACGCCCGGTCAAACGCCAGCAGTTGCTCGTTCGTCGGCTTCTCGCCAACGAACGTGAACTTCGGGCCGCCCACAAAGGTGTACGCCGTCTTCAGCGTCATCAGGAACGAGTCCGCGCCCCCGCCCACCATTACGAACGCCGAGTACCGATCCGGCTCTCTCGCCACCACCGTCGGCAGACTCAGCGCACCACCGCTGAACCCAATCGCCACCCGCGGCAGCTTCGCGAGCTCCGGCTTCGCCTTCTCCACATGATCGAACGCCGACTGCACGGCAAACGCGCACTCGCTCAGCCGCTCGCCCGTCGCTCTCGCGATCTCCCCCGCCTGCGCTTCCACGTCCTTCGAAAGGTCGATCTCGAAGTTCACGATCTCCGTGAACCGCGACGGCTGCGCCCACATCCGCAGCACGCACCAGCCGTCAGAGTTCAGTGCTTTCGTCAACCCGTCGAGCGTCCCCGGGGGCGTGCCGAACAGCCCCGGCATCAGCAGCGCCACGCCCTTCACCGTCTTCCCCGCGCCCGGCTCGATCAGCGAGAACACCGTGCGTTCCAGCCCCACCTGCAACACCCCGTCGGCCTCACCCAGCGAAGCGCCCGACACAAACTCAAACGTCATCGCGGCTCGAAACGGCTTGCTCTCCTTGTCGTCTAGATTCAGCGCGGGCACCGCGACGACGCACGCCCTGGTGCCTTCACGCAACACCGACACCGGCCGCTTCTCCCCGGCGAGCGCGATGATCTCTTCCATCCCACGAACCCGCTCCGGTCCGCTCGGCGGCAGCGAGAACGACAGATTCTGCATCACCGGCTTCGCGTGCGGCGTCACAAACTCAACAATCACCCCGCGCCCGCGATCACCCTCCGCAAACCCTAAGCGAGCCGGCCACCGAGGCGCCAGCGTCGACAACTCCGCGCTCGGAGTCGGAAAGTCCGCAAACGCCGTCGCATCCACCGCCGGCACCTCGGGCGCAACCGGCGTCAGCGGCTGCGCGCCCGCCAGCGCCGCGGCAAGCACCTGCGCCGCGAGCAGTGGGGCGGTCATCCATCCCGAAATCCGGTGCACAGCTCTCATGCGCGGTATCCGTTGGGGTGTTTCTCAAACCACCGCCACGCCGTGGCGACAATCCCGTCAAGGTCAGTGAACTTCGCTTCCCACCCAAGCTCGCGCTTGATCCGCGTCGGATCCGCGAACACCCGCGGCACGTCTCCCGCCCGCCGCGGCTGCTCGCGCACCACGATCGAACGCCCCGTCACCCGCTTCACGGACTCGATGATCTCCCGCACCGAGTACCCCTTCCCGATCCCCACGTTGTACACCGCGTCACGCCCGGGCTCGACCGTCTTCATCGCCAGGATGTGCGCGTCCACGAGATCGGTCACGTGCACATAGTCCCGCACGCACGTGCCATCGGGCGTCGGATAGTCCGTCCCGAAAAGCCCGACATGGTCGCGCTTCCCCAGCGCCGCTTGTAAGATGACGGGGATGAGGTGCGTCTCGGGCTCGTGATCCTCGCCGATGAGCCCCGACGGATCACACCCGCACACGTTGAAGTACCGCAAGAACGCGAGCGAAATCGGCCGGTTCTTCCGCCGCCGCATCTCCGCGTAGTCCTGCAGCACATGCTCGCCGTGCAGTTTCGTGCGGCCGTACGGACTCATCGGACTCTGCGGACACGTCTCCGGCACCGGGATCATCGCGTCCGCCGGCTGCCCGTACGTCGAGCAACTCGAAGAGAAAACCAGCCGCTTCACCCCCGAGTGCTCAACCGCCTCGAGGAAACTCACCAACCCCTCGATGTTGCACCGGTAGTACTTGAGCGGGTCATCCACCGACTCGCCGACGTACGCCAACGCCGCGAAGTGCATCACCGTCTCAACGTCGAAGTCCCGCAGAATCCGCGACACCGTCGCGTGGTCCGAAACATCCCCGTGCACAAACGTCAGCCGATCCGGCGCAATCGGTCGGATCGCCTCGATCGCCGCGAGGTGCCCCCGAAACAGATTGTCCAGGGCAACCACTCGGTGCCCCGCCTCCAGCAACCGCTTCACGGCGTGCGACCCGATATACCCAGCCCCACCCGTCACCAGAATGCTCATACGGTCTCCTTACAGATTCGGCTGCCATCGTATCAAGGTGGCAGCCCTCTCCAGACGGCTGGGTCCGAGCGGTTTTCGAACCGCTCTCCGTGTTGAGCGTGCGGAATGAAGACGCGACCAAAAGTCGCGGTGACCCAGCGACAAGAATGTCGCTGCCACCAGCTGGGTCCGACCGGTTTTTCAACCGCTCTCCGCGTTGAACCCGCGGCATCACCACACCCAAAGGCACGCTGCACCGGTCCACCACTCCCTCTTCAGGCCGCTTCAGCGACCTTGCCCGCTCGTAGGCCATCGCTTCAGCGATGGGAAAGCAGACACCCCCAAGGCCCTTTCCCCTTCCTCGGGCCGTTTCAACGGGCCTCCCATCCCTCGCGCCATCACTCCACCACCCGCGCCCTCCCCGGTGCCACGACAACCCGCTTCGGGTTGTCGTGCGAACTGATTTCGGTGTCGGCACCGCAAACAGACCACCAGCCTCCCCAACGCGGCACCGAAGGTGCCAACTGCGCAAGCCCGGGGCATTCGCCCCTCCCCCACGCCAACCCGAACCTAAAGCCTTAAAAATCCAAAATAAAACCAAACTGTGCCTAGACAAGCCCACCCAAGTACCGTACATTACGCCCATGGATACCTTCCATGACCCGCTCATCCCCTTCACCGCCCCCAACTCCCCTCTCAACACCCTCCTCACCAATTTCTTCGACCCCGCCCACACCCTCCAATCTATCGCCGCCTCCCTCGGCCTCACCCTGGAAGGCCTCGTGAACTACATCGCGATCCCCGAAGTCGCCGCCGCCCTCGACAAGGCCGAAGCCGACATCCTCCACCGAGCGTCTCTCCGCGCCACCGCCGCGCTCGAATCAGTTCGAACCCAACTCCAATCCCTCCGGCCCCTACCGATCGCCCCTGCTCCAGCCGAAGCCTCCCGTCGTAGCACCCCCGCGCCCCGCTGCGCTCCGCGTTCAAAGCCCCCGCGTCCCGCCCCTGGCCTCGCCTTAGACAAGGAAGTTCCGAAGGTCCCGCCCCCACAAGAATCTCCGCAGGTCGGGCGAGGTCGACCCCTCGATCGCCCCCGCCCATCGTGGAACCAACCCGCAATCTCCTTCAGGCCGCCCGCCCGCGCGAGGTTTCCTCACTTCGCCGCGAGCGCCGAAAGCCGCCCCGCGGCCAGCCCGGCCTACGCCAACCTTCGCCGCCAAGCCCCTGCCCTCTTCGGGACCCCGTACACACACGGCCAAGCTGGCTAGCCACCCCGCACCATCGCGAAGCCGGCGCGGCTCTCAAGCGCCCCGCGACACTCCGTTCTTCCAGGCCGTAGGCCTGCCCCCAGCAACCGGGCGTGCCTCGGCTTTGCAACGCATGCCCGGAATGCCGGTCGTTTTTCTCTTGCACCCCGAAGGCGGTGCCCGTCACCAATTCGACGACGCGACCAAACGCAACTCGCCTCCCCGGCCCCGCAGACCCCGCCCGCTCGCCCCCCGCCGGTCTACCGAGCCCAACTGGGTTCCGCCCCCTTGGTTTCCTACGCTTGCGATCCCGTCCCGACCCACCAACCGCAACTCGCGAGGCAGCCCCATGGCCAACGACTTCGTCACCCTCCCAGCCGATACCAACCAAGCCCTCGGCATCGCGAAGTACGCGATCGACTTCATGTCCGATGCCCCCGGCAAACGCGGCGAGCCCGACGCCTCCGTCCTCGAACGCACCAACCTCTTTCACACCGACGCCTGCCTCTGCGGCCTCTCCGCCATCGCCATGGGCACCAACGCCCCCGTGCTCCTCCGCGAAGAAGCCCTCCAGTACCCCGTCTTCCCGTCCGGCTTCGGCTCGATGAAGGGCGCTCCCTGGTCCAAGCACGCCACCCGCGCGGGCGCAACCGTCTTCGGCTCAGGCGTTGACGTCCAGGTCGAGAAAGCCGTCGTCGCCAACTCCGCCGCCGTCCGCGAGTGGGACAGCAACGGCACCAACTTCGGCTTCAACCCCGCCCGCAACCAGACCGCCGGCGAGTTCGGCCACAATGACTTCTACCCCGTCGCCCTCGCCGCCGCCCAGATGCGCGGCATGGACGGCGAGTTCGCCCTCCGCGGCATGATCCTCCTCGACGAAATCCGCGGCCGCCTCGCCGAAGCCTTCAGCCTCAAGAGCTACAAGGTCGACCACGTCGTCCACGGCGCCATCGGCAGCGCGGCGACCTTCGGCGCGATGATGGGCGCCACCGCCGAACAGATCGAGTCCGCCATCGGCATGGTCCTCGCCCACTACATCCCCTTCCGCGCCATCCGCGCCGGCAAGCAACTCTCAGACAGCAAGGGCGCTTCCGCCGCAATCTCCACCGAAGCCGCGATCCTCAGCGTCAAGCGCAGCATGGCCGGCTTCATGGGCCCGCGCGATATGTTCAGAAACCCCGAGGCGATCTTCCGCATCTTCGAAGGCCCCGGCCAGATGTTCCAGAAGGTCGGCGCGACCAGCGCGAACACCGCGAAGAAGGACGCCTCCCCCTTCGACCTCCACCTCGCCCGCACCGGCGACGACTTCGCCGTGATGGGCATGCACTTCAAGCTCGGCCTCTACGAGCACCAGTCCGCCGGCGCGCTGCAGGGCCTCATCAACCTCATCAACGCCAACCCGCGCCTGCTCGAAGATCAGACCGGCGACTGCATCGAGAAGATGGTCGTGGTCGCCTACGAACCCGCCTTCGGCATCATCGGCGACCCCGCGAAACGCGACCCCAAGACCCGCCAGTCCGCCGACCACTCGATGCTCTACCTCGTCTGCACCATTCTCCGCAAAGCGCTCGAGCTGCACGGCGTGAAGAAGAAGTCCAGGCTCGGTTGGAAGGAACTCATGCTCGGCCCGCGCGACTTCGACTCCCGAGCACTCCACGACCCCCTCACCCGCTCGCTCATGGCCAAGATGACCTTCGAACACGGCGGCGCGGAGTACGACGCCAAGTACCCCGACGGCATCCCGACCTCGATCGTCATCACCGACGACCAGGGCGCGACCCACGATTCCGGCTTCGTGATGTACCCCGGCGGTCACGCCCGCAACCACCTCGGCCCCGACAAGGTCGAGCTCAAAGAGATCCTCGCCCACAAGTTCGAGCTCTTGGGCTCCATCGCCTTCCCCGAGCCCAAGCCCATCATCAAACGCCTCAGCGACCTCGAAAAGAAGTCGACAAAGGACCTCGCCTCCCTCCTCGACTTCCCCCTCGACGTCAAGGGCAAGTTTGAGTGAGAGGGTTTGGGATTAGGCATTAGGCATTAGGCATTAGGCATTAGGCATTAGGCATTAGGCATTAGG